>JBOIEE010000230.1:0-8290 GCA_050740975.1 Gammaproteobacteria bacterium
GTTGGGCCTGTTGTCCGGATCATTCATGTCTGCCCCCGACACTCTCGTGATCCCGGCGCTCAGGAGAGCTCTGGCCATGGAGCTTATCGTCAACCCGGTCATTGAGCGCCTTATGAACGCCAAGAGAAAGGCTGATTAAGGAAACTCTGAAAAATTCCTGCTTGGGATTTTTCAGAGTCATCTCCGTATGCCGCCGGAACCAATTAATCAGAGCTTCCTCAAAACTCGATTTGAGTGCCAAGCTCGACTACTCGGTTAGTCGGAATTCCAAAGTACGCGGTAGCGCTGCCTGCGTTGCGCGCCATGCTGACGAACAACTTTTCCCGCCACAAGGCCATACCGGGCAGAGTCGTGGGGATCAGCGTTTCGCGACTCAAGAAAAACGAAGTCTCCATCAAATCGCATGCGAGCCCGCGGGGCTTGCAGGCGCGCAAGGCTTTAGGAATATCCGGGTCGTCCTTGAAGCCATAGTTTACGATTACGCGGTAGAAGTTATGCAAAAGCGCTTGCACCTCAATGCGTTCGCCCGCAGCGACGAAAGGCACGTCGCGAGTGACCACCGTGAGCACAACCACGCGCTCATGCAGCACCTTGTTATGGTTTAGATTGTGAAGCAGCGCATGCGGTACCCCCGCGCGATTCGCGGTGAGGAATACAGCCGTCCCGGGAACACGCCTAGGTGTATCCGTACCCAAGGTATCAAGAAATCGCAGCAAGGGGATATCGCTCTCACGCAGGCGCGCCGACACGAGCTGGCGCCCGCGATCCCAGGTCGACATCATGGTGAACACAGCCCCGGCGATGACCACGGGGAACCAGCCACCGTGGAACAATTTCAACGCATTAGCGCCCAAGAACGCCAGATCGATGAGGATAAACACGCTCGCCCCGAGCGCAACGGCGATCGGGTGCCATTGCCAGAGCACCCGCACCACCACACAGGCTAGGATAGTGTCGATCACCATAGTGCCTGTGACCGCGATCCCGTAAGCCGCCGCCAAATCGCTCG
Organism: Gammaproteobacteria bacterium; assembly: GCA_050740975.1. GTDB lineage: Bacteria > Pseudomonadota > Gammaproteobacteria > JBOHHR01 > JBOHHR01 > JBOHHR01. Next base: position 1,010 of record JBOIEE010000230.1, read on the forward strand.
AGGATCGAAAACCGAGCACCAAGACGAAGATCCCGACCAGCAATCCCCAATTGAGAAACGGTATATAGATCTGCCCCTTCTCCGTCTCCGAGGTGTATCTTGTGTCCATGCGCGGTAGGTAGCCGAGCTGCGTCGCTTGGTGGGTGACTGAAAAAGCGCCCGAGATCACCGCCTGGGAGGCGATGATCGTGGCGGCGGTGGCCAAACCCACCATCGGCAACAGTGCCCATCCCGGAACCAAGAGATAAAACGGATTCCTGGCCGCCGTGACATCGTGCAGCAACAGGGCACCCTGGCCGAAATAGTTGATCAGCAGGGCCGGCAGCACGAACCAGAACCAGGCGAGGCGTATAGGCCCTTTGCCAAAATGGCCCATATCGGCGTACACCGCCTCTGCCCCCGTGATCGCGAGCACCACGGCCCCGAGCACCCAAAAGCCATGCCCCTGGTGCTGGAGGAAAAACCGGACGGCGTGAAGGGGACTCAGCGCCTCCAACACCATCGGATCGCGCAGAATGTGAGATCCACCAAGGCAGGCGAGGATAAGGAACCACACGCACATGACCGGCCCGAACAAGGCCCCAACCTTGGCTGTGCCTTTGTGCTGCAAGAGAAACAAGGCAAACAGGATCACCAGTGCGACGGGAACCACGAACGACTCCAACGCCGGGGCCGCGACCTGAAGACCCTCCACCGCCGAGAGCACCGAGATGGCGGGGGTGATCATGCCGTCCCCATAAAAGAGCGCGGCGCCGAAGATCCCCGCCAGCATAAGCGCCGAACGGGCACGGGGGGTCTTTGCCGTCGCCCGTTGAACCAGCGCCATGAGCGCCATGATACCTCCCTCGCCCTTGTTGTCGGCGCGCATGATAAAAACAACGTACTTCAAAGACACCACGATCATCAGCGCCCAGAAGATGAGCGAGAGGACCCCAAGAACGTTCCCGGTACTGGGAGAAACCGCGTACGAGCCGTTGAATACTTCTCGCATGGTGTACAGAGGGCTGGTGCCGATATCGCCGAAGACCACCCCCACCGCGCCAACGGCGAGCAAAAGCCTCCTGCTAGGTTGCGCCTCTACGGCGGCAGGTACATCCATATTCGTGGGCTACAGGGGGTAACGACATCAGCTGGAGGGTCAAACGTGTTTCTTGAACAGATCGGACTGCTAGCGTCTGTTGTTTCCAAGCTCCAGAATGAGCGTGTCTCCTTGATTGAAAATCGTTATTTGCTTGCGCGTGTTCGACCGCTCGACCTTAACGGCGGATAATATCCCCTCCTCCCGCTCTGACTTTGGCTGCGCGGCCGCAGCCTTTTCTGGAGAAGCAGCCGGCCGTTCGGCGGAGCGGGCGGTATGAGACGGCAACCCCGATTGCGCAGCTTCCTCCCTTGCTCTAGCCACCGGCGCACTGCTCACTCCTTTGGGCCCCTCATCGACATAAGTCGTCTCGATTCGCACCCCGAGCGCTTCTGAATCCTCGGAACGCGCGAGATGTCGCGGGAACTCGAGCTCGGCCAGCAGCGAGTGGCAAACCGAAAAAATGTTTCTGGCGTAAGCGCGCTCTTGGGCATCGCTCCATCGCTCAGAGGAGGCAGAGCGCGGCACTTGCTTATCTTGGATAAGATTGCCTTGTTCCCGAAACGCATTGAGCTGTACTAGAGTACAGCGGATCGGCGTTACCACCGCTTTTTGAAACTGTGGCGAGCGCGGATCGGAATCGCCGATGCTGAGGGAGAAGCCAACAGGGCTTTGTTTTTGTTGCGCCGCCGCTGTCCTGACCTCCAATAGGTGGGAAAACCCGGCTAGCCTGCCATTATCCGTCATCTTACCGCTTTGCGCGTGGCGCAGTTCCTCTCTTATCCCATTGAGGGCTCCGGCATCCTGAACTTCATAACCCGCTTTGATCAAAGCATCCGCTACCAGTCCCCCAATAGCCTTTAACGCGCGGGGATCAATGTCGCGTAACGCACCGGTTTCTTGGATGCTCAACAGCATTTTTTGTGGCGCAGGGTGGCCGGAGTCCGCGCTCTCGGCAAAAGCATGCGGGACTAGGAAACAGCCAAATGCAAGTGTAAAAGAGCACGTAAAACAGCGCATGCTCGCTCCTCCCTTAGTGAAAACAAATGATAAAACCCGCAAGAAGAGTAGCCGTCTCTATTCCTCAATCAAGCAGGCCCTCTCGGATAACAAATTCGCGGATGACGCTTAAACCCTCGCCGGTCTTCATGTTGGTAAACACAAACGGGCGTTCGCCGCGCATCTTGCGCGCATCCCGTTCCATAACTTCCAAAGAGGCACCGACATAGGGCGCCAGATCGATCTTGTTGATCACGAGCAAATCCGAACGGGTGATCCCAGGACCGCCTTTACGCGGGATCTTATCTCCCGCGGCTACATCGATGACGTAGATCGTGAGATCGGCCAGCTCGGGACTGAAGGTGGCGCTCAAGTTGTCCCCCCCGCTCTCCACCAAGACCATCCGCAGCTCTGGAAAGCGCGTGACCATATCGTCCACAGCAGCTATGTTAATCGACGCATCTTCGCGGATCGCGGTATGCGGGCAGCCCCCGGTTTCCACACCCGCGATGCGTTCGGGAACCAAGGCTTGGCTGCGGACAAGGAACTGCGCGTCCTCTTTAGTGTAGATGTCATTGGTCACTACCGCGATCTGATAGTCGTCTCTTAGGCTCTTGCACAAAGCGTCCACCAGAGCCGTCTTGCCGGAACCAACCGGCCCGCCAATGCCGACCCGCAGCACCTGTTTTTGCTCATTCATGCGGTTGCCCACGGCTCATGGTATCAAGAACGAAACAAACGCGTGTACTGGACTTCGTGCAGCGCGCTCGCGATCCCCAATCCCGGCGCTAAGCCCCCGATCTGCTCATCTTTGAGCACCAAAGCCCGCTCCACCACCTGCGGGATGATGTCCGCAAGCGGCCAGAGCAGGCGCTGGCCTGCGGTCTGGCCCAGTGGGACCAGTTTGACCGCTGCAGCCACTTGCTTTTCGCACCAGGTCCAAACATAAGCCTCCGCTGCTTCCTCCACGGGAATATCCCACTGCCAGGTGCCTAAAGCAAACATCGCCGCATAGCTGGTGTGACTCGCGCCGCACCAAGCCCTGGCCCTCTCCACACCCAGTGCGAGCAGCAGTTTTGCCAAAGCCGTTCCCAAATTGCGCTCTTCCGCCAGCAACTCGCTGGATTCCCGAGCCGCGAGCAGGAACCGGCTCCAGTATTCGAGCGCCCGCGCGTCGCCTTCGGACCATGCGCGGTATAGGCGCGCCAACACGGGAACATCGAGCATGCCGAGCACGGACTTCGCCTGACCTTCGATCCAGTCCTTTACATCTCGTTCTTCCCGCACCCAAGCCGCGCCGACCGCGTATTCCAATCCCTGGGAATAGGCATAAGCGCCTATGGGCAGGGTGGGGCTTAGCAATTGCCACAAACGAAATCGCGCGCTAGCCATGATGGGAATAAGACGTACTAGGCGTGTGGGTGTGGACTTGGTAGGCGCCCGCCTCCGGCTCAAACGGTATCATCTCTTGTGTGTGAGTCAGGCCTAATGCGCGGACCATCTGGTCCAGCACGTGGTCCTGCAGGTAGCGCACCCAACCCGCGCCGATCTGGACGGCGACATGCCGGTTGCCCAGGTGGTAGGCGGCGCGGGTAAGCTGGATCGGATCCAGGCTCACCGCTGTGGAAACAGGTTCCGGAGCGGCCCGCACCTCGATCACCCGGCCGTCATCGGCCCGCAATCGATCACCCCCGCGCAGCACCGTGCCGTGGGGAAGGTTCAGCCCGACCTCCTCACCGTTGTCCAGCCTCGCCCGCTGGCGGCTCTTCTGCCTTTGGTCAAACGACAAGATTAGCGCGGCTGCGGCCGTCGCCGGTGTTTGAAGCCGTTCGTGGATGCGGACCATTCCAATATTGCCTTAGGAAACGATCGCGCTCGGCAAGCTCATTCGCAACAAGATAAGCAATCCAGCACCACATTTCAAACAAATGGGTGATAGCTTACGCGGGGATCTAGAGCCGCGGCGCGGGAACGGCACGAAAGTCCTTATGCAAGGCCATCGCTCAAAGCCAAGGCGGTATTGGCAAAGTCTAACAGGCCATCGAGTCGGTGCTCAATGATTTCTACCATGATGTCGAGATCGAGCTCTTGGTACTGGTGTACCAGGATGTTGCGGAACCCCACCATCGCCCGGAGGCTCGCCATCATCGCTTCATCGATCAGCCCAGCGCGCTGCAATAACGAGAAACTGTCCTTGCTGTCCTGAGGCAGCCCCAGCTTTTTGGTTTTGATCAAGTGATTGGCGACGTCGATGCATAGTTCGCAGGCACGCTGCACGTTCAAGGCGATGGCGTCCTGCTTCAGATAATCGTCCTTGAAAGGCAGCTCTCCTCTCATGGCGTAGTACTTTCGAGTCTGCGCGATACAACGCTCGATACTGACCTTCTTGTTCAAGACAACCTGATTCATACCTTATAAAACCGGCCGCTGTACAGCCCCTCCGCCAGGATCTCCGCTCGCTCCTCGCTGAGCTTCTGATAAAACGACAACACCAACATCTCGAACTCGTCCGCCGCATAGGCGTCGCCGGTATAGATGCGGCGGTCAACGCTGATTATCTCCTTTTGAAAGACGGTCGAGACTTCCCGCAGATTGATCAGGTCAACCGATTTCTTGAGCAAAGATTCCAACTCAGTCCATAACGGGCTCATCACCAGCATGCGGCTAACCCTCGCTTGTTCCGGCGGTAGCAGCAGGGCAATGTCCACATCGCTGTCCGGCCATTCGTCTTCGGTGCCGTACGAGCCAAAGAGATAGATCGCCTGGGTATCGAGATAATGGCGCAACACAGGCTGAATGATAGCGTTCGGTTCAATCACACTGTTCGCACGATGTCTTAAAAAACTCGTGGCTCCGCAAGTATAGCCGGATAGCCGATTGTGCCGACACGACCGCGAGGTGATATCCTGGTTCCCTGGCGTTATACAGACCAAGACGAAGGCGCTACCACGTTCCGAAGTAGATGCCGTTGGTAGAAGGATCAATCGCGAAACGAATACTCTGAAGGAACCCACCGTAGCCGATGAAGGTGCCCCAAGGCCAGTCACCTGACACGAAAACGGTGGCGTCAACATCGAGCGATGCCCCTGCCGTGGCCAAGAGCGTTACGCGGAGCTTGACAAGCTTGCCTTCGTAGGTTCCGCTCCTTGCGCTGACCTTCGTGACCTCACCGGCCGCCTCGAACGCACCGATAGCGGTTGCGATCTCGCGATCCAGAATAGACCAGGGCGCACCGGTATCCAACTGAGCCAAGATTACGGAGTGGAGCCCCTCCGGCTCGACCTGCACGTAGATCTTTGCCGTCTGTTCTGTTCGTGCGGGATCTCGATCGAAGTAGGAGGCGCGTCCTTGGCTGAATGGCTGGTCGTCGAGCGTTAGCACCGCTGTTTCGTTGGCTACAGGCGATGAATCAGGGGCCGTTCCTCAAGGCGAAGTTGGGCCACCCTGACGAGGAGTGCTGCAAGCGTATCCTCGGCTGCGAGCAATGTCGTGCCGCGAAGGGCGACCCAGCGTCCGCGATGCGAAGCAGCGTGCTCCACAAGCCAACGCATCTCCGACGCTTTGGTCGACTCTTGCCGTGCGACTGGCTGCACAGATGGGGCTAACAGAAGCCGGCCCAGATTCACGAGAGATCCGCTCGGTTCCTCGGTCGACATTGCGACGGCCAGCAGAGTTCGTGCGGCGGTCACATCGCCACTTGCCAATGCCGCTTGGATGATTGCCGAGTAAGGTAGCCTAAGCTCGGTTGCACTTTGTACCTGTTCGCTTGCAACCGATTCGCCGACTTGTTTGCTCTGGCTGAGACCCGACGTCGCGCCGCTCAACGGTTCGGAGCTTCGTTCGGGGACGTGCCTGAGAAGCGCTCCCCAAGAATACTTCCCCAAACTGGAAGCATTTGGGGGCACTCCGCGGGCAACTGCCGGGTTCGGGCGTAAACGCACCGACCGCGGGGCGAGACTGTCGAATCCCGTCCCCTCGTCGCTAAGCCAGCGCCCAAGAGAAGATCCGCCTCGGAGGCGAGCCTCATCGTCCCAAGCCCTAGCCACCACGTAGTCGGGGAGCGGCGCGTTGGCGCTCGGCCGGCCGAGTGTCGTTTGATCCAGTCCGAGCATGCTCCCTCACCCGTATGCAATAGCTAGCCCGAACCGGCTGGCCACGGCCGACGCGTGATCCGATGCAATTTCACGCATCCGCTCCGGCGTTATCGCCGCAGGCTCCCAAATGCTGAACACGCGGAAAAACAAGCCGTCGGCCACTGCGGATGAAGCGTCCAACGTCACTGAGAGTGACACACGGCCGTCCTCCTGTCCGAAGTAGAAGACACAACCCGCTCCCGCGGCCGGTCCGAGCCCGCCAGGCGCTTTCCTAACGAACGACGCCAGGAACGGCTGCGCCCGCTGGCCCTCAAGCTCACCGTGCAAACCCAGCGACAGTGTGTGTGCTTGAAGCGCCGACTGTGGCCGATACTCGCTCAACGCTCCAAGAAGAGCTGAAACTGCCGCCGACGCCGTGATTGCGTCAAGGCTCGGCAGCTCGAACGATTGAATCTCCACTTGATCAATTCTCAGCCTGACGGTGAGCCGAAAAGCCAATAGGTGAAAAAGCAATTTAGTGTCCGTGGCACCGTTTCCCTGCTCCCACCGGAGGTCAGTTGTGCGGAAACCGTACGGCGCCAGTGCGCCGTGCAGGGCTGAAAAGAGTTCCGGGGCATTCGACCACAGATCGAAGAGTGGCCGCTCGAACGTACTGACGAGTAGCAACTCGGCCTGCTTTACCCTCAAGGTTGTCATAGGCGCCTCAGCTCAGTGTACCAGGGCTACACGCCACTATCTGTATTGACGTTCCGGAAGTCTGCGCCCGCCGCTACCTGGATGTCCTCGGGAGGGGGTATGGGTATAGAAAGAATAAACGCCCTTTTTTGTCGAAAGGAACAGTACTGATAGACCTGGGAATTGTCAATCACGTGAGTCTCGGTCCAGAATCGGGGAATTTTCGGGCCATCCATCGGCCAGCCGAGTTCAGGGTCAGAGTAAAAACTGCTCGAGATCGGGGTTCGAGTTCGGGGCCAGAGTAAAAACTGCTTATATGTGATAGTCTAACGGATCTTCCTTCTCAGCAATCGGCGAGAAATTGGCATAACGCATTGAGCGGTATGGAATACTTGAGATAGAGGCGGATAGGCGTTACTGCCTACAAAGCTCTCG
>JBOIEE010000231.1:0-2989 GCA_050740975.1 Gammaproteobacteria bacterium
TTCCCCAACACCGCAGCGAGAGCTTTGTAGGCAGTAACGCCTATCCGCCTCTATCTCAAGTATTCCATACCGCTCAATGCGTTATGCCAATTTCTCGCCGATTGCTGAGAAGGAAGATCCGTCAGAGATCCGGCAAGGCCTTCGGGTAGGTGAGTACCTCGATCCTGCCGGCCTTCGGCTGCAAGCGCGCTCAGTCCTCCGGCAACGCCAGGCACGCGATGGCCGCAGTGGGCATGAGATTACCTGCCGGTGGCAACCTGTATGTGGCTAATTCGTGAGTCTGACAGAAAACGGCGGCAAAATGCAGCCTTGCGGATGTTGCGCTAGATGGTATGCGCATTCGAGACTCCTGACTCTCGATCAAGCATCGCGCGAACGCTTACGGGAGCTCGCCACCGTGTTCGCCGATGAGAAGACATTCCTGCCGGTGCGTGGGGCAAAGCTCGATCATTTTCGTTAAATAGTTACCACTATTCGCTTTCAAATGATCGAAAATCTGTCCTCGATTTCCCACGCGCCTCGCTACGGTTCCCTAAGTCCGACAGGCGCCTAGCGCGCTAACACGCTCGCGATACGCTCGATGGCCCAATCGATCTGTTCGCGGGAGATAATGAGCGGCGGGGTAAAGCGAAGAACCGTATGATGCGTGTCTTTGGTGAGGATCCCGTGCCGCAATAGCGCCAAACATAAATCGCGCGTGCAGGCGCGGCGAGTGTCGACCTCAACGCCGGTCAGTAAACCCTTACCCCGCACGGCGAGCAGCAAGGGGCTATCGATGGCGCGCAGCTTTTCCAATAGATAAGTACCGAGCTCGGCCGCGCGTTGAGGGAGGCTTTCCTCGACCAGGACATTGAGTGCCTCCAGGCCCACCGCGCACGCTAACGGATTGCCGCCAAAGGTGCTGCCGTGGTCCCCGGGCTCAAACACCTCCATTACTTCGCGCCGCGCTAGAAACATGGATACCGGCAGCAAACCGCCCCCCAATACCTTGCCCAGGATCAGGCCGTCGGGCAGGACTCCCTCATGCTGGCAAGCGAGCAGTTTACCTGTGCGCCCGAGACCCGTTTGAACTTCATCGCACAGCATAAGAACATTGTGGGCGCGGCAAGTCTCAGCGCAGTGCGCCAAATACCCTTCTGGCGGCGTGATGATCCCCCCTTCGCCCTGGATCGGCTCGACCAAGAACGCAGCGGTATAGGGCGTTATGGCGCGTTGCAAAGCCTCTGCATCCCCAAAGGGCACCAGAACGAAACCTGGGGGAAAGGGCCCAAACCCCGAGCGGTATTGCGGCTCCGATGAGAAGCCAATGACGGCGATCGTACGCCCATGGAAGTTGCCGTGGCAAACGATGACTTCAGCCCGGTTCTCCGGCACGCCTTTAACCCTATAAGCCCATTTGCGAGCCGCTTTGAGGGCCGTCTCAACGGCTTCTGCCCCGGTATTCATGGGCAGGGCCAGATCCATACCGGTCAGTTCACAGGCACGCTGCGCCAGAGGTCCCAATCGGTCGGTGTAAAAAGCCCGGGAGATCACGGCTAAGCGCCTGGCCTGTTCATGCAGAACATTTACCAAGCGCGGGTGTGCATGACCAAGACTGACGGCCGAGTAAGCGCTCATCATGTCGAGGTAGCGCGTGCCATGCTCATCCCAGGCATAGACACCCTCCGCCCGTGTCAACACCACCGGCAGGGGCTCGTAGTTATGCGCGCAATAGCGCCGTTCCAGCTCTATGAAATTACTCACAAGCGCTCACTGCAAAAAGTGGGAACCTCTGATCCAAGGCAGAAGACGAACCCATTAAACCCGCAACATGTGCCAGTTATTTCGTGACAGAATTGGATATTAGCCGATGCTCATACGCTGGACAATGTTGCCGCGCCGCCCGTACGGGCAGTTCGAAAAACTCCATCCGTGGAATTTTTCGCATCGCAGAGCAAAGTGCGATTTTTGCTTTGCTCCATGTTTCTAATAGGTACCTGTTTGAAACAGGGGTCGCCTGTTCCTATGCGGCTGGGCACTTCGAATTAATCGAAGTGCCCATATGGCTATCATGAAGAATCTAGTCTAACGTGTTGGTATGAGCCGTGGGATTCGTCCAAGTGTTGATCCCTGATTGCCATTTTGAGCAGCAATCGCAACCGGGTGCGGGGGTTAAGCTCCGCGTCGAGTTGCCAATCCCTGCCGCTGAAACCTGAGCGTGCAGCGCGATACCATATGGGTGCAATTAGTGGATGATCACGCGGTGGTGCGGGCAGGGTGTCGGACCTTGCTCGACGGAGCACATGACATCATTGTGGTGGCAGAGGCCGAGAGTGGAGAGGCAGCCTGCCGGGATTATACCGAATATCGCCCGCAGGTCGTCATCATGGACTGGTCACTGCCTGGGATCAGTGGCCTGGAAGCGACACGGCGCATTCTCGCCCACGACGCGAGTGCTCGGATCCTGATATTCAGCATGCATCAGGATACCGCTTTTGTCGAGCAAGCCTTGCAGGCAGGCGCGCGAGGTTACATCACCAAACGCAGTGCCCCGGAAGTTCTAGTAGAGGCTGTGCGACAGGTGGCAGCCGGCAAGACCTATCTTGAGCATGAGATCGCCCACCGGCTTGCCATTCATCGCGTCCAGGGTCACTCTATTCCGTTGGAAGTGCTTTCTGCTAGAGAATTCGAGATCTTTTGCCTCTTGGCACAGGGGCTAGGCGTGAATCAGATCGCACAGCGTTTGTCGCTAAGCTATAAGACGATTGCCAATTACGGTACCCAGATAAAAAGCAAACTGGAGGTCAATACCGTGGCCGAGCTCACGCGGCTGGCGATCCGGCATGGTGTTTTGAAACCTTGAGCTGATCCAGGATCGTCTTTCTAGCATCAAGTCGATACTTTTCGCCAAAGCCAAGCGCGGACCTGGACATCTGAGCCTAGCGGTGACACAGGCTTGCGAACCACAAGGGATCGCCTACACAAGCCGCGTAAGGAGATGCTCGCTGGT
>JBOIEE010000232.1:0-9308 GCA_050740975.1 Gammaproteobacteria bacterium
ACTAGCAGCCCGAACACGGCGTTGATCAGCGCGGCAATGAATGCCGTGCCGAAGCTCAGCTTCAGTGCAGCGAGCACACGCGGCTTGGCGAGCGCATGTTCGATGCCTTGCCAGTCCAGGCTCGCCGTCTTGAAGAAAACGCCGGCCAGCGGGATCAGGACGATCAGGCTGAGATACAAGGCCGTGAACCCCAGTGCCAGGTGAAACCCGGGCAGCACGCTGTGGCGAGTGACTAGTCCGCGCATGCGCTAGCAACAAAACTGGAGGCGCGCGCCTTGGTCCGCGAAAGGGGGATCACGGCACAAGACGCTGGCCTCCAGATCTTTGCGGGTAAGTTCTCGGGGCTTCTCTAGTGGGCTGACACTCGCCGCCGGTGTGCCAAAGTAAAACCCTTGCAAACCAGCAATGCCCAAGGCACGGGCGGCGCGCGCCTGTTCCGAGGTTTCTACACCCGTAGCGATTACGTCGATCGGGGTATGCTCCAGTAATCGGCGGAGTTTGCGGCGCTGACTTTTATCGGCCTTGATCAAGGATCGAACATCGAGCTTGACGATATCGGCGGGCATCTGCCACAACAGCTCAAACGCCCCGTCGGTCAGGGCAAAATCTTCGATCGCTACCCGGTAGCCACGCGCTCGATAGTTCGCAAGCGCCGCATGCGCCCGGCTGCTATACGTATCGCTGGCGCGCACGTCGATGACGATGTGCTGCGGCATGAGACCACAGTCCTGTAACACCTGTTCGAAATACCAGCCGTGGTTTTGCGACACGCTCAACAGATGCCGGGTACCTACGTTGAGGAACAGGGTTGCCGGCCGGGCCCGCATCTGAGCGAGGTAATTCAACATGTGCACCATCCGGCACAAGCGATCGAGATAGACGATGGCGTTAGGGCTCACCGGACCCCGCAGCGCCGCCCAGGGTGCAACGGCCCTTCCATCGACCGTATGCACGCGTAGCAACCCCTCGTGGCCTATTGAACAGGCTGTATCCCGGCTGCTTACCACCCGTTGAAAGACACTGCTCAACTGCAAGGTCGCGAAACGGCCCATGACATGCCCATCACGCAGGGCTAGGGGCCTGTCCGGAAGAATGCGAAGCTCACTCTGGGATATTTGATCGTTCAAGTAATCGATCAGGTATGCTAAAGGCACGGTGTCGTCCTCCTTGGTTTGGATGTGCTGCAGCTCCTGATAGACGAGCAGCGATTTAATCTTCTGGCATGTTTCGTTTCTTTCATAGACTGGTGATGGTGACGGTTTATTTGTGAATCGTTTCACGAAATAGCTCGGGTATGCTGAGAAACACACTCGGGTTGCCCTTCTGCGTCCGCTCATATTGCGAACGTGAATGGGAGAGCCGATCGCGTTTTAGCTCGGCGTCCCAGCAAGGCTTTGGCGCCTATTAACAACGCTTCAACTAGGAAACCTTTTTCGGTGTGCTGGTGCCCAAGCCATAGTTCCACGACGAGAAAAAACACCAGTAGGCTGAGGCAAACGTACCCCAGGATCGCTAAAGCAGAAATCTCAGGCATGGTGCACTCCTATAAATGACGGTTCTAACCCGATCGGTAGGTCGGCTCCCGGCCTGCGCCAGGAGTCGACTGCGTCGCTCATATTTTGGCGATGGCGACTTCGGTAGCCTTCACCAGCGCGATTACCTCCGAGCCGATCTCGAGACCCAACTCTTTGATGGAGCGCGAAGTGACCACCGAGGTCACGATGCCGGCCGGCGTTTGGATGTCCACTTCGGACAGCACGGGACCTGAAACGATCTCTTTAATCCGACCTGAAAACTGATTTCTCACATTTACCGCTTTAATCGTCATGGGTGTTTCGCCTCATTGCTTGCACGTTAAAAGGTGCGTGCCGTGCGGTCGCCCGCACGCGGCACGCGAAGAACACATCCCTGCGCACGGGAACCGCGAGAGGTTCCCCTTCCTGACCAGGGGAGGCACGTTGGAATCTACCTGTGCTCATCGTCCGCCCGGCGCGTAGATCTGATCGAATACGCCGCCATCGAGAAAGTGCGTCGTTTGCGCTTTTTGCCAGCCGCCGAATACTTCATCGATGGTGACGAGGTTAACCTCCGTAAAGGGATTGTCATGCTTTGCCGCTATCTCCGGGTCGCGCGGGCGGTAGAAGTTCTTGGCGGCGATCTCCTGGCCTTCTTTGGTGTACAGATACTCTAGATAGGCGCGAGCTACCTCGAGCGTGCCGCGCTTGTGGGCCACCTTTTCCACCACGGCCACCGGGGGTTCGGCGAGTATGCTGAGGGAGGGCACGACGATCTCGAACTCCCCTGCTTTTTCCTTAATGGCGAGAAAAGCCTCGTTCTCCCAAGCGATGAGCACATCCCCAATCCCCCTTTCTACGAAAGTGATGGTGGAGCCGCGGGCGCCGGTGTCCAGCACTACAGCATTTTTGTACAGCTTGCCGACGAACTCCTTGGCTGCCTGCTCGCTTCCGTATTTCTTCAGCGCATAAGCCCAAGCGCCGAGGTAGTTCCAGCGCGCCCCACCGGAGGTCTTGGGGTTAGGCGTGATTATCTCGACGCCGGGCTTGACCACATCGTCCCAGTCCTTGATCTTCGTGGGATTGCCTTTACGCACCAAGAACACGATGGTGGAGGTGTAGGGGGCGCTGTTGTGCCGCAGGACGGATTGCCAGTTTTTGCGCAGCAGTCCCGATTTCTCCGCGATGGCGTCTATGTCGTAGGCCAGCGCCAGCGTTACCACATCGGCTTCCAGACCGTCGATGACGGCCCGCGCCTGCTTGCCAGAGCCTCCATGGGATTGCTGGAAGGCGACGTCCTCCCCGGTTTTCTCTTTCCAGTGTCTTGCAAAAGCCGCGTTGAACTCCTCATAAAGCTCGCGCGTGGGGTCGTAGGAGACATTCAATAGCGTGACTTCGGCCCAGGCCACTATCGGGTTGAAAAGCGATAAGGCTAAGGCCAGCACGGCCAGCGCTAGTAAGGTTTCTTTTGTGAACATGATTTTTCTCCGTGTGAATCGAGTCAGAAATACAGTTGAATCCGACTCAAGAGGACTTTTTCGTCCTCTCGATCGAGCGGGGAAGACGCCGTGCCGCCCCCGCCGCCCTCGAAGTCGGTCTGCTCGTAGTCCAAGACAAACTTGACGTTATTATTCAGGTACCAGTTCAGACCCATCGCCCAAGCCGCGGCCTCCTCGGCGGCGGTGGTAGGATCGGCAAAGGAGTTGGAGCCGCCAGCGAAGCTGTCCTGGTCGAGATTAAGCTCGCTGTAGCGGAACGCAAGCTCGAGCGCGCCCCAAGTGCCGTTGGCCAGCGACACCGGACGCTTAGGCTTCACACCCTTGTAGGTTGAATCCTCTCCGGTCAGCATATAGGAAGCCGCGATCTGCCAAGCCTCGTGGCGCAACTCGTCGCTTCGGCTGGTAGCGCCCACCGTGCGCCGCACGTCTTGGGACACACACACATATTCCCCGAGCAGTCCAAATGGGCCGTAGTAGTAATACGCTTGCGGAGACAGCCGTAATCGCTCGCCATCCGCAACAGTGGCGGTCGATCCGGTGCGATAGGCGAAAAACCTCTGCTGGCCCGGCGTGCGGTAGTCCGGTAGGTTGGTAGACGCAGTATTGCCGCTGGCATCGACATAGCTCACCGCAAAGCCAAGACCGAAACCCTGTAGCGGGACGACGCCAGTATTCTGGAAGGGATGAGCGAAGATGCGCGCCGCCAGATCCTTATCGACGTTGTTGTCAAAGTCGCCGAAGTCCTCGCTGGAGCGGCCATCGTTGACGCCATTGAGCCAGGCAGCCGAGTAACTGAGCACTCCGCTACCGATATCCCCGTGCACCTCCACGCCGATGTCGCGGTTGGGTACGAGGTTGTTGGGAAGCGCCCGTTCCACGAAGCGGATGCTTGATGCCGACTGCAGTTGCTCGATCCCAAAGGGGGTCTTGAACTTGCCGCCTTTGACCTGAAACCAGGGAAACAAGCGGGCGTCTACCCAGGCGTCCTGGATGGTCGCGTTTCTGCTGGTGTTCGAAGGAAAGTCCGGCATGAACCGGAAATCGAAGATGTTAAAGACTGTCCCTTCAAGGATAGGACGCACGCGGCGCAGCAGAAAGGTATCGTCGTTGCCATTATTAGGGATCGCGACCGGGGTATTCTCCCCGTCGAAGAAAAACCGCCCATCGGCCTGTAGCAGGCCTCGGAGCTTAAGTTGAAAGGCCCCGTCATTGGATTTAAGGGCAAAGCCCTCGGCGCCCGCAGAGACGGTGGCGGTCTGTTTCGCTTTGTCGGCGAGCTTGGTTTCCTGATCGACCTCAAGCTGCCGCTCTAACAGGCGAACTTTGCGCTCGAGGCTGTCTAGGCGTTCCTGAACCGCCGGGGGCAAAGGTTCATCGCTCGCTACCGCCAACGCCGGGAGGCATGGGATGGCCGTGCTCGCAAGCAGCGGCCATAGGACAGAGTTTCTCATGCGAAACGCTCCTTCTTCTTCAGTTCTCACGAGAACCTCCGGTGGTCCGGTCAGCTCAGATGGCTTTAATAAAAAACCTCCAGTGGACTGGTCAGTTTGAAAATTCAGACAGGCTATCCGCTGTGTCTGGGATCCGAGCGTTCGAAGCGCAGCTTCTCCTTGCGTTCGATCTGAACCACCCGGCCATCGTGTACGACCAGCTCAACAGACCCGTAACGTATCCCCCTTAAAGCGCGCAGCACCTGTTGGACCAAGTCGGGCGAGTCGAGCCCCGTCGGTTCCTTTAACATCTCCGCCATGGTTGCTTCCCTAGGCTTACGAAGCCTTACGCGTCCCCTTAATTAACTAAAACTAACTACCCAACAAAAGAACCTGGGTTTCGTCTAACGGGACGCACTATAAGCAAGGTCTTAAATAAGTGGAAAGAATAAATACTCACATATTAAGAACTAAAAGTTATATTTCAGTCATTGGCTTCCACCTATACGCGAAAGGCTGGACGTCTGTTTGCGATCAGGCACAAGGGAATAGCGGCGGTATGGTTGAACGGGATCCAACGTTGCGCTGCGCCGGGGGGTTAATTTACATTTGGTGATTCTTGCACCGCAGGAGGGTATCGATGAACCGACTTGAGCGCAAAATTCGCAACATACCGGACTTTCCAACTCCGGGGATCCAATTCAAGGACATCACTCCGCTGGTCAAGGATCCCGCGACGCTGCGATTAGCGGTCCACCAATTATTGCACCCCTTCCTAGGCGAACGCTTGACCGCGGTGGCTGGGATGGAAGCCAGGGGGTTTATCTTCGGCAGCCTGGTGGCCTGGGAGCTCGGTGTAGGCTTTGTACCGCTGCGCAAGCCAGGCAAGCTACCGTTCCAAGTGCAAAGCGCCTCCTACGATCTGGAATACGGTTCAGCCACGCTGGAGCTGCACGTCGATGCGCTGGGTCCGGGCGATCGTGTGTTGTTGATCGATGACCTCATCGCAACCGGCGGCACGGCCGCCGCAAGCTGTGAGCTAATCGAGAAAATGGGTGCCGAAATCGCCGGCTGCGCCTTCGTGATCGAGCTCGATGAGCTGAAGGGCAGACAAAAGCTTGCTCGTTATCGGGTGCACAGCTTGGTTCACTATTAATGAAGGTGCTCGAACTTGATGTTGGACCGATAAGGCGTCGCATCGGGAAAAACGGGGGCAGGATTAGCCCTGTCCGGTCCACAACTCGAGCGACGGTATCGATAGGCAACGCGCTCGGCACCATGCATCTCTGACGCTGTCTGAGCACACACGCGTTATTTATCCCTGCCATTAGGTTCGCAGTCAGTCTCGATCAGCTCGCCACAGCAAATGCCCTCTAGGGCTAGCCCTCACGCGAATGCTATTGACAACGATTCGCATTCGCATATAATCCCGCCAATAATCAAGAGCAGGGGGATGAACCGTTGCGTAAAATCAATCATAGTTTGGTCGCGATCGGTGTGTCATTGGTGCCGATGAGCTCGTATGGGGAGACATTGGCGGGAACTGAAAAAGAGGTAATCACACTGCCAACCGTGGAGGTCGTGGGTTCTGCGGAACGGCTACCGGAGATAGCCGGCTCGGCGAGCATTCTGTATGAAGAGGAGCTCACATCGAGCCGCGTGTTCACGGTGCACGAAGCCTTGCGTAAGGTGCCGGGGGTCAACATCCGGGATGAAGAAGGTTTTGCGATCCGCCCAAACATCGGTTTGCGCGGTTTGAATCCCACTCGCTCCACCAAGGTGTTGCTGCTCGAAGACGGCCTCCCGCTCACGTACGCGCCCTACGGGGACAACGCCAGTTATTACCATCCCCCCATCGACCGCTTCGAACGCATCGAAGTCTTGAAGGGCTCGGAGCAGATCCTATTCGGACCGCAGACCATCGGCGGCGTCATCAACTACATCACCCCCACGCCACCGCAGGAATTCGGAGGCCGGCTCGCGCTGACCGGTGGAAACCGCGATTATTTCAACGGCCACCTGGGCCTCGGTGGCAAGGGGCTGTTGCTCGATGTGTTGCAGAAGCAGGGGGACGGGTCACGGGACAACGAGGAGTTGGAGCTCACGGACGTGAACCTAAAGGGCATTTTCAACTGGGGTACGCGCCACGGTCTCACGCTGCGCGCAAATTATTACCGCGAGGATTCCGACGTCACCTATACCGGTATCACTGAAGCGGAGTTGCGTAACTTTGGTTTCCGCTACAACCCGTTTGACAACGATGAGTTCGAGGTCGATCGCTACGCTCTATCTGCGACCTACCGGCTCGAGTTTGCGGCGGATGCGGTATTGACCACGAGTCTCTACGGCACCCATTTTTCCCGAGATTGGTGGCGCCAGTCGAGCACCACGACCGATTCGCAATGCGGTGCCGCTTTCACCAATGCGCGGCTGGCGGGGGCAACGATCGCTCCGGACGGGTGTAATTCCATCCAAGGCCGCCTCCGGGATTACTACACGTACGGGGTTGAGCCGCGGCTCGAGGTGCGCCACCGACTGTTTGGCATCGAAAGCGAGTTCAAGAGTGGTTTCCGTGCTCATTACGAGACCCAAGATCGGCAGCAAGAAAACGGCACCTCGCCCACGGCCCGCGCGGGCAGCGTGGTCGAGGACAATGACCGCGACGTCGATGCTTACTCTGGGTTCGCGCAGAACCGCTTCCTCTTGGGGCGCTGGACGCTGACCCCAGGCGTGCGGGTCGAGCACGTCATCAACGAGCGCACTAACAACCTCACCCAGGCTTCCGGTGAGGCTGATCTGACCGAGGTGCTCCCCGCGGCCGGGCTGACATTCAGCCCGGTCGATAATACGACGCTTTTTTTCGGTTTTCACCGAGGGTTCGCCCCGCCGCGTACGGAAGATCTTATCAATACTCCAAGCGGTTCTTCGACAGCCACGTTTACCGACGTCGATGCTGAGAAGAGCTGGATTTACGAAGTTGGGGTCCGCAGCCAGCCGCTATCCGGCCTACACCTCGACGCGACGTATTTCCGTAACGATTTTGAGAATCTCATTGCGGTCGGATCCATAGCGGGCGGCTCCACGCCCCTTTCTCAAGGTGAAGCTTTATTCGAGGGGCTAGAGCTCTTCGGGCGGCTCGATAGTCAAGAGCGGTTCGGGACCAAGGGCAACATCTACTTCCAAACCGCCTATACCTACCTGCCGACCGCTGAGCAAGAAACGCCTTTCATTCAGGTGGCTAATGGGCAGCCGGTTGTTGGGAGCCAGGCCGGCAATCGCCAACCCTACGCGCCTGAACACCTGGTAACAGCCGCTGTAGGCTACACCCATACGTCGGGTTGGGATGTCCGGTTCGAGGCGGTGTACGTAGGGGATCAGTTCGCCGACTTCGCTGAAACCCTCACCCCGAGCGCCGATGGCCAGAGAGGCCTGATCGAGGATTACACGATCTTCAATGCGGCCTTCAATTATCCCCTCAAGGCGTGGGGAACGACACTGTTTCTAACTGCGAAGAATATTGCGGACAACGATTACATCGCCGATCGCACCCGAGGGATCCGGCCGGGCAGCCCACTGGTGGTGCAAGGCGGCGTAGAGTTTCGATTCTGAACCAATCTTGGAGGAGGAAAGTTTGAAAACCAAACCCTGTCAGACCGAACCCCTCGTGAGCTCAGAGGCTTGCGAGGTGTGGGTGTGCACGGATTGCAGCACTGTCCACTTCCACATGGGCCCGATCTCGCTACGCGTCAAACCCGAGCACTTCGCGGCGATCGCTGCGACCTTACAGGAGGCGGTATTCAAGCTGCGGCGGCGAGGGGAGGGATTCGACGCTCAGCCCGCGCTCACGCGGTCTAGCCTGAACCACTAGAAAATCTTGCGATAAACCCTAGTAGACGAACATGAGCACCCTGGTCAACCAAAAAGCCCCGGATTTCACCGCCCCGGCCGTGATGCCAGACGGCAGTATCAAACCGGAGTTAAAGCTTGCGGATTATCGCAGCAGCTACGTGGTGCTGATATTCTATCCCTTGGACTTCACCTTCGTCTGCCCTTCCGAGATCATCGCGCATAGCAACCGTCTCGGGAGGTTTGCGGAGTTCGGGGTGCAGCTCATCGGCGTGTCCATCGACTCGCAGTTCACCCATCTCGCCTGGCGCGAGACCCCTGTAGAGGAAGGGGGGATCGGGCGCATCCGGTTTCCTCTCGTCGCCGACGTGAATCACGGCATCGTCAAAGCCTACGGTATCGAGCACCCCGATGGGGTTGCTTTGCGTGCTTCTTTCTTGATCGACCGCCAAGGCATGGTGCAGCATCAGGTGGTAAATAACCTCCCGCTTGGGCGAGACGTGGAGGAGATGCTGCGCATGGTCGAGGCCCTGCAGTTCACCGAACAACACGGTGAGGTGTGCCCCGCGGGCTGGCGCAAGGGTGAGCGGGGTATGCAGCCAAGCCCTCAGGGGGTGGCCGATTTCCTGGCGGAAAACGCAGACCGCCTTTGAGGGCGGAAGGGAAGCACGCATGCACTACGATCTGGCCGTTGAATTCACCCCGACGCTGGTGCTTCGCGATCGAGAAAGCGATGATATCAAGCGCCTTTGGTCGGGATCGGTGGCGGCAAACATCATCGCTTCCGGCATCCTACCGCCGGTCTGTGTTCAGGGTGGCCGCTATCGTTGTGATAAATCGCTGATCTGGCGTCTCCTGTTAACGGCAACCGCAGCAGGTTTGGCGGGGGAGGAGCAAGCGAGGGCTCAGGTGGGTGAGTGCCTATACGGGCAGGAACCGATCGCAGAGAAACTCTCGCAGCATGGAGTTTATCCGACCTCGCAGCGGATGCGAGTGGCGCGCGCCTTGTTTGACGGGGT
>JBOIEE010000233.1:0-14457 GCA_050740975.1 Gammaproteobacteria bacterium
TGTCACCGGTCTGCCCGGCGGTGGCGCCCACTGGAGCCGCAGCGTGCGTTTTGGCCCTGACGGCTGGATGTATCTGAGCGTGGGTTCCAGTTGCAACGCGTGCCAGGAGCGGGACCCACGCCGCGCTCGGATTCTGCGCTTTCGTCCCGATGGGAGTGGCGGCGGGATCTACGCCACCGGTCTGCGCAATACCGTGGGCTTTGACTGGCGTCCGGGCACTCAAGAGCTTTATGGCGTGGACATGGGGCGCGACTTTTTGGGAGACGATTTTCCCCCTTGCGAGCTAAATCGCATACAGCGGGGCAAGTTCTACGGCTGGCCTTACGCCAATGGCGACAACATCCCTGATCCCGACTCCGGCGAAAGCAATAAGGCAAAAATAAAAGACAGCGTTGCGCCAGTGCACGAGTTTGCTGCACACAGCTCGCCCCTCGGCATTTCTTTTTTACGCGGCGACGAGCTACCTCTAACCTATCAAGGTGCCGCATTGGTCGCCTTACACGGATCCTGGAACCGTACCGAGAAGCAGGGATACGAGGTCGTCTCGTTGCACTTTAGCGGCGGTAACATCGCGGAGCGCAAGTTTGTGACGGGTTTCGAGGTCGATGGCGATGTCATCGGTCGTCCCGTGGCCATCGCTCAGGGGCCCGACGGCACCATTTTTGTCTCTGATAACTTCACGGGCAGCGTCTACGCGATTAGCTACGGTGCAACGGGGTGGTAATACTCATACGGACATCGTACGCAGAATCGACCATTTCGCTTCTCATTCGGTCTTTACGTCCCTTCGTCTGGACCGTCACCGCCGATGACATCTGACCTGAGAAGTGAGAAAATCGTTAGCATGACAACAATGGAAGGAGGAGGTTTCTTGTGACTATACACTCTACTGGTGGTTGTGCATGCGGCACCATTCGCTATGAGTGTTCGGCTGCAGCGGCTTTTGCTGGGAATTGCCATTGCCGTGATTGCCAACGGGCAGCGGGAAGTGCGTTTGCCCCCTTGGTTTTCGTGCCAAGGAGTGCGGTCACAATCACCGGCGATGTGAAATACTACGATGTTAAAGGTGATAGTGGGCATATTGTCAGCCGTGGTTTTTGTCCAGCATTTGGGGGGCGGCTGTTTCTAAAAGCAGCAGTGATGCCTGACGTCATCGGTATCATGGCGGGGGAGCTTGATGACCCAACCTGGTTTCAACCCACAATGGACATTTACACGGCGAGTGCACAGCCGTGGGATTGTATGAACCCAGATCTACCCATGTTTCCCAAGATGCCACCGGTGTAGGTACGACTTGATGGATGTGCTGATGCGCGACCAGATGTAGCCGTGCGACTTGAGCGAAGGGGGTTCATCTTCATTACCAACGCCGGCGCTTACACGACTTCGTACGCATGCAGCTTCAACGGCTTTCCGCTACCGGAAGCCGTCGTCATCTAGTAAGAATTTGGGCCGGACGTTGCGTCCGGCCCATGCTTGCGGGCCCATGCGGAAAGCATTCAGCGGAGGACCAAAGCGCTCAAGACTCCTGAGTAGGGCATATCAGTGAACTCGGACGGACCTCAGCCCGGTAGAGTATTTGCGGATTCGGTTGGGCGCATTTCGCGAGTTTTGTCCATGGGCTCGTAGCAAGCAGACTCAACCGAATCCAGAATACCAAGCTTATCCTTGCAGCAAGCACGATGTCCTTGGACACGCGAATAGTCCCTCAAACTCCCATCGAGTCGGGTCACGTCGTGCCGACGACCATTTGGCTATCGGGAATGGGCAGACCGCCTTGGTGCTCGGCGTATGAACTGCGCGTGCGCGCTAGTTCCACTAGAGGGGAATCCTCTAGCCTCCTTGCCGCGTCGCCTTACCCTCCGGGACAATTACGAAACCCGCGCTAGCGCTCCACGGTTGCTAATACCTTGCGCGCTGCAGCTAAAGTCAATTCTATTTCTTTCGCTCCGTGGGCACAGGAGACGAAGCCGGCCTCAAACGGTGAGGGCGCTAGATAGACGCCTTGTTGCAGCATGCCATGGAAAAATTGCTGGAAACGGGCTGAATCGCAGCTCATGACCTGTTCCAAGTAGGCTACTGGGGCCTCTTCGGTGAAGAACAGACCAAACATGCCTCCCACTTGGCTGGTAGTTAGTGGAACGCAACACTCTTCGGCCGCGCCTTTTAAGCCCTGGAGGAGTTGTTCTGTGATTGCTGATAAGCTTTGGTAGGATCCTGGCTCGCAGAGGACCTCTAGGGTGGCGAGCCCCGCCGCCATCGCAACTGGATTTCCTGCTAAGGTACCCGCTTGATAGACGGGCCCCAGAGGGGCGATTTGCTCCATGATCTCCGCCCGCCCGCCGAAAGCCCCCACCGGTAGCCCCCCTCCGATGATCTTGCCCAAGGTAGTCAGGTCCGGGCGTACATTGTAAAGCGCTTGGGCGCCCCCCAACCCCACGCGGAAACCGGTCATCACCTCATCGAAAATCAGAAGGCTGCGGTGCTGATCGCTGATGGCGCGCAATCCCTGCAAGAACCCTGGCACCGGCGGCACGCAGTTCATGTTGCCCGCGACCGGCTCGACGATGATTGCCGCGATCCCTTCTCCTTGCTTGGAAAACGTCTCTTGTACCTGGTCCAGGCGGTTATAGCTCAGGCTAATGGTGTGCCGCGCCAGTGAGGCAGGGACTCCCGGTGAGCTCGGGATCCCAAACGTCAGCGCCCCTGATCCCGCCTTTGCCAATAGCGAATCCACATGCCCGTGGTAGCACCCGTCGAATTTGACGATCGCGTTGCGGCCGGTGTATGCACGGGCCAAGCGGATGGCGCTCATGGTAGCTTCGGTCCCTGAGTTGACCATGCGGATGCGCTCGATTGCCGGCATGATTTGGCAGATCTTCTTGGCAAGCGCTGTCTCCAGTGCCGTAGGCGCACCAAAGCCCAGTCCCTTACGAGCCGTCTCCACCACCGCCGCAAGAACCCGTGGGTGGGCATGGCCTAAGATCATGGGGCCCCACGCTCCAACGTAGTCGACATATCGCCGGCCATCTTCATCGATCAGCCAAGCACCTTCCCCGTGGCTAAAAAACACCGGCTCTCCGCCCACCGCTTTAAACGCACGCACCGGTGAGTTTACCCCTCCCGGCAAGTAGTGCTTCGCCTCTGCGAAAAGCTCATGACTGCGAGTCATGTAAGCGCTCCTCTGCATAATTTTGTGCTCGGAACAAGCGGGAATAAGAGCGGGCGGCTCGCTCCGGATCCGCTTGCCCACATACCCCATCGACGACCGCCACCATGTCCGCACCCGCCCTTATTAAAGCCATAGCGTTCCTTGGTTTGATCCCTCCGATGGCCACGATCGGAATAGCCAGCCGCAACTTCGCCTCTTGCAACAGGTCGATCGAGGCCGAGCGGGCATGTGGCTTAGTGCACGATGGAAAGAAACTGCCAAAAGCCACATAGCTCGCGCCCATGCTCTGCGCGTTTTTGGCCAAAGCGAGCGAGTCATAACAGGATACGCCGATGATCTTGGTCTTGCCGAGCACGCGGCGTGCTTTCTCTATGCTGGTGTCCTGTTGGCCGATATGCACGCCATCGGCGTCGCATCGTTTGGCCAGCAGTGGGTCATCGTTGAGGATAAAAGGGATCCGGGTTAATTTGCAAATCTCTCGCACCTTTTCAATGCGTGTGGTCAATTCAACGCCACGGTGGCGTTTGTCGCGGTATTGCACCATCATGGCACCTCCACGGATAGCTTTTGCCACCTGGACTGAAAGGACTTCGGCCGGATCCAAGGTGTCGGGAGTTATCACGTAAAGCCCCCGCACCGGTAACGGCAAGTCAGGACAAGGCGATTTTCTCATACCCAAGCGTTTACGCTACTCGATTGTCGTGCTGTTAAAATAAGAAAAAGTAGTCACCACTTTTTTAAGCCTAACGAAATCAGCTAACAAAGCAAAGTTCGACCTAATGAAGCGTTATATGTGTGTTATCTGCGGATTTATCTACGATGAGGAGAAGGGATGGCCCCAGGACGGCATTGCTCCCGGTACTCGCTGGGAAGACGTGCCGCTCAATTGGGTTTGCCCCGATTGCGGGGCGCGCAAAGAGGATTTCGAGATGGTGGAACTATAAACAGTAGTAGAGATGTTCTGCCAAGAAACTCAAAAGTTTCGCATCGATCACGCCGGCGGCTCCGTTCCTAAAGCTCTATAGCGGCTTAACGACGGCAAGTATGACCACCCCGAACAAAATAAGTACAGGGAACTCGTTGAACCAGCGGTAAAAGACATGTCCGTGGCGATTGTGATCGTGTTTAAAATCAAAAACCAGCTTTCCGCAGTAAGCGTGAAACCCGATGAGCAGTGCGACCAATAGAAGCTTCCAGTGCAGCCAGACCGCTTCCTGGTAATGACTCCATCCCTGATCTGCGATCAATGCGCCACCAAAAAGCAGGGTCAACACAGCCCCTGGGGTTGTGATGCCGAAGTAGAGCTTGTGTTCCATGAGCTTAAAACGCTCGCTGCTGATGGGGTCATAGCTCATCGCGTGATAAACGAAAAGCCTGGGTAAGTAAAACAGGCCGGCGAACCAAGTCACCATAAAAATGATGTGGAATGCTTTCAACCAAAGCATGCGACAGGCTTATAACGAAATTCAGCTAAGGTGATTTTTATTGCATCGCACAACAAGCGCTCCATTTTACTAGGCATGCCGCTGGCCCATGCCGCCCTATGGTGAGCGTAACGCTTTCAAGTGTATCCATAATAGAGCGTTATCGCAGCGCGCGCTTTGAGGTGTTTCATTGCAGAAAAAATAATGCCTCATACGCTCGCCCGCAGGGAGTTTTAGCAGGCCTACAAAAAAGGCTTGACACCTCCCTTCCTAGCCAGTAGCCTTTGTCTTGCCTGTGCGAATTGTTGCCCAGGTATCGGTTTCCTACAATAATAATAAAATATCGATTTAAGCGGCTTCGGCCGCTTTTTCTTTTCTGTCCACAGGATCTAAAAAATTCCATCCGTACAATTTTTTGCATCGCAACGCAAAAATGCGATTTTTGCTTTGCTCCGTTTTTCAAACAGATATAGGCGCAGCCTATCCCATACTGTTGGGCACCTCGAATTGATCGAAGGGCCCTTAAGGTGATGGCCGGATGTGTTCACGTCCGCGCGAGGGGGGCACCCCGAATTAAGCAACGCGCGCTTAATTTCTTTTACTTGTCCTTACACGTATTATTGCCTGCGTATATCTACGACGGCAATCGGCGCGCAGTCTGTCCAAGCGAACGCCGCTGAGGATTGCGGCCGTAAAGAGGTGACTAAAAAGGTGATCAGCGTCGGAGTTGTGGGAGGCACGGGCTATACGGGCGTCGAATTGCTTCGATTGTTAGCCAGCCATCCCCATGTCACGCTCACGGCCGTGACATCAAGGGCAGAGCGCGGGAAACCCATTGCGGAGATCTTTCCCAGCTTGCGCGGGCGCTTGTCTCTGGCCTACACCGATCCCGAGATCGAGCGGCTGTCAACATGTGAACCGGTGTTTTTCGCCGCACGGAACGGTACCGCCATGACCATGGCGCCCTCGCTTGTGGATTGCGGCGTACGTATTATCGACTTGGCGGCTGACTTTCGCCTACGCGATCCATCTCAATGGGAGCATTGGTATGGAATGCCGCACGCTTGTCCCGAGCTGCTGCAACAGGCCGTGTATGGCTTACCGGAAATGAGCAGAGACAGGATAAGCGACGCTCAAATCGTAGCCAATCCGGGATGCTATCCCACAGCGGTATTGCTCGGGTTCTTACCCCTGATCAAACACGGTGTTGTCGACACCCACCGCCTGGTCGCCGATACCAAGTCCGGCATAAGCGGCGCAGGACGGGAGCCTAGCACGCGAAACCTATTTTGCGAAACGGCGGATAGCGTGACCGCGTATAATGTTTCCGGCCACAGGCACAGCGGCGAAATTATCCAAGGACTCGTTGCCGCTGGGGCTTGTGAGCCAGACTTGGTTTTTGTTCCACACCTAATGCCGATGATCCGGGGCCTACTCGCAACCTTATACTGTGAACTGACGGATCTGACGAAAGACTTGCAGGGCTTATACGAACAATGCTATGCGGGCGAACCCTTTGTCGATGTGATGCCGAGTGGCGCTCATCCAGAGACGCGCGGCGTACGCGGCTCAAATGTCTGTCGTTTAGCCGTACATCGGTCCCGTTGTGGCCGAAAAGCCGTGGTGCTTTCCGCTATTGATAATCTAGTTAAAGGCGCAGCTGGCCAGGCGGTGCAGAATATGAACATCATGTACGGCTTCGATGAAACCGCGGGGCTTGGGTATACAGCCTTATTGCCTTAGAGCGAGCGAGAGCTATGGGCGGTTCAGTTATTACTGGTTTTATTATCAGCAAATGTTTGGAACAGGGGGCGCACAAAATCGCTTAGCCGAGAGGAGGCACTGGTGGGAGGGTACCGATTGGGCGGTCGCGGTTTTCTGAGGGCATCTCTGTGGCAAAGTGACCACTATCTGATAATCAGATCTGCTGGGCATTGGCCAAGGACGACGCTTGTTGCATCAAAGCGTATTACGCCTTCGCCTTCTACGTGATCGATGGGGTGTGATAGCGGAGGCTTTACGATGATTTTACCCGGTGGCACGGCCAGATCCCCGGAAAGCGAGAAACGCAGGGCATGGTCGCTGTCGCGGCGCAGCGTGTAGCAGAGCCGGCCATAGTAGGTCGGCAGATCCTTGACGACGATCTCAAAATCGTCGGCCAACCACTCATCGGAGATCCCGGCGGCAAGCACCAAAGATTGGCTGGCCTCGCGTTCGAATGCAAGCAGGCTGCGCAGCGCGAGAATATATTCGGCGCCGATCCAGGTATGGGGCATATCGCCGATATGCGCAGGGCTTTTCGGATCGTTCCATGCGATCTCCGCCCACTGATTCCAAGGTGGCGGGCGCCGATCGGCCACGAAGAACTTGAGGACCTCATGCGCTTCGTGCCGACGATTGAGACGCACCAGCGCCGCGATGGTGCGGATCTCGTAGGGGCTGTAATGGGTCCAACCTTTGTTCTCCATGAACCGCTCGCGAAATCCACACAAATATCGCTCGAAGGTATGGCCGATCTCCGATTCAAACCAAGCCGGTAGCTCCTCGATGAGCGCCACTGCGTTGGCGGTGGCCGTGGGATCGAAATCAGCTAATTCCACGGAGCCCGGAATATAGGCGATATCGCGCTCCGCCAGGGTCGCTGCAATCGAAGCGCGTAAGGTTGTGCCGAAGGCATCGCACAAGAGCGTCATGCGCAGCGCTTGCTGGTGATCGCCGACGATCTCGGCCATGGCAGCCGCATCGCGCAGGCCCCGCAACGCCCAGAAATCGTCCCAGTAGGCGTGAACGGCATGGGCCAGATAGCCCTCGTGACTGACTGACTCCGGCAACAGCCCGTAACAAGCCCGCTTTTCGGGCATTCGATATTCCGCGCTGAGGCGCTGGCGGCGCAAATCTTCGATGTAATCGACGCACTTCACCGCCGCGGGCCAGAGCTCGTTGAGTAAATCCATATCACCGGTGAAGCGAAAGCATTCCATGAGGGTGTAGATGAACTCACCCTGGCTGTCGTATTCGGGCAGCCAATCGGGGCCATCGCGATCGACACAGCAGGGTACCTTGCCGTCCGGCGCTTGATGCTGCGCGTACCAGCGGATGAAATCGCACGCTTCTTGCACAAGGCCAACCCGCAGCAAGGCCGCCGCCATGGTGGCGCCATCCCGGATCCACGAGCGCGTGTAACGGCGCGGGCCGGGTTGCAGAGCGGAACCGTCGCGGTTGACCAGGATATGAGCAGCCGCTGTCGAGAAGGTATCGGTCCATCCGCGCGCCGCGGCCGGCAGACGAATTTCGACCGCTCCCAGCTTGGTTTGCCACACCCGTAGCGCCTGAGCGAACTGCCATGCCCCCTTTGTTTCCAGCGTGCAGGAGCGCGCCAAGTCCTTTGCGCCGAAAGGGGCGGCGACAAAAATTTCTTGCGTGCCACCGGGGGCCAGATCAAGCGTATAGCACAGCGCGCCGGTGGCATAACCAAAGCTATCGCTAACTTCTTTGTGCGGGGGTAATTCGCCCGTTTTCAGGTATTCGCCCAGGCCGCCCTGATCAAAGGTGGCGGCAGCGAATCGGTCGGGCGCGTTTAGGGGAATGATGATCGTGCTGCGGTTGACCGATACGCCGTCCTGACTGAACGCGAGCTCCCGGATCGGGCTTACGCCGCCCAGGGATTTGAAGGCTTGCCAAGGCGGTGTGACCTGGAAAGGGCGGACCGCCACAAAAAGACGCACAAGCCGGGGTCTATCGTGCGCATTCTCCACCCGGTAACGTATATACAAAACGGCCTGGCCCCGATCGCTGGCCGCAAATGCCGTGATCTTCAGCGCGATGCCGTTCTTGTGCCACAGGGACGAAGGGATAGGCAGGAACCCCTGCTCCAGCTTCTGCGCGAGAGTCACATCGGCCCAGGTGACAAGCTCGTTATCGACGTATAGGAAGGGTTCGATCGAGACAGAGCCTCGGTCAATCTCCACCATGCCTTCTTCGTTCAGAAGACCTAGCGCGCCGCCCTCCGGGGTGGCTACCGGCGACCAGTAGGTCTGCTCCCCATACAAGTATCTGGGATAGAAGCCCTTCCGTTCATGCATGGCAATGTACTGGAAAAACGCATTGATAGAGCGCGAAAACTCATAGGGCTTGATCTCGAGTTCGACCATGCCGAAGGTTTGTTTTTGGGTCCCTCGTTGGTACAGGTTCACCCGAAGATAGCGGGATACGGTATTAGGTAGGTAGATATAGCTGCGTTCGCCTTGTGCTTCGCGAGCTGTGTAGACGGTTCGCCATGCAGCTGTGTCGTTTGCGATCTGGACATCAAAATCTCGTGCCGCAAAAACCGGCACCCAGTGGACGATCACGCCACCCAATTCGCGCTCCTGCTTGAAATCCAGCAGCAACCATTGCCGCTCGCCGCTGATCGCGCTGCGCCAACTGGTCTGCGGGGAATGATCTATGACGCACCTGGGTTCGTAGCCCGGCAAGGCACTGGAAGCCTGGGCCACGGGAACCAAGCGAAAACTCCGATCCTCAAAGCGCAAGTCCTCGATCCAGACCGTTCCTTTGCTCCCAGAGCTGGCCACGATAACGAGCTCGATCGCCCCCACCTGGGTCATCGCGCCGCCCCCTGCGGGGCCCCAGGCAAATTCGATTTCGCGGCTCTTGATCTCTAAGCACCGCCAGTCGCCGGACGGGCCTAACGCCTTCTGGCGATACCACCAGACGCTATCGCCAGGCGGGTCGATGAGCTTGAACTCGAACGTGTTAGCAGCTGCGAAACCGCGCATGTTGAAGCGAAAGGCGTAGCACTCCGGCAACCAGCGCGAAAAATGTTTGCGCGCGACAACAAAACCATGACCTCCTTTGAAGTCGAAGTCGAGCCGCATCGCTTTCCCTTTAAGACCGGCATCCGGTGAGATCACTAACTGCGCCTGTCCCGATGCCACTGCGCTCCAGCCGGACAGATCTTCAAAATCATCGAGCATCTCGCTCTGCATCGTCATCGCTCCTTGGTCAGCGCTTTGGAGAAACGATAGGGATTAACTGTAGCACCTGCAAGTTGAATTGAGACGCTCTCCCTTGCGGACGGCGTTAGCGTGAGCCACACTGGTTTAAAAAATGCCTGGAAAAACTTGCCCGGCTTGGTAACGGCGGGGATTTGCTGGGCTGGTCTTTATCCTTCAATGGTAAACCGTAAAAAATGGATGGACGACAGGATCCGAACAACCGCCTGAATCGCGATCGATTGCTGCGAGGCATCAAGAAGTTCGCAAGCTCCGAGGTCAGTGGCAAGGCTAAACGGTACTTTACGGCGCTCATCCTCTTTTTGCTCGCAATCAACGGCCTCAATGTCGTGAACAGCTATGTTGGCCGTGACTTCATGACGGCCATCGAAAACCGCAACACGGCGGAATTCATCTGGCAGGCCGTCCTCTACGTCGGTGTGTTTGCGGGCAGCACAATAGTGGCGGTGTTTTATCGCTTCATCGAGGATCGTCTGGGGCTCCTGTGGCGGGAGTGGCTAACCCGGAAGCTAGTCAACCGTTACCTAGAGCATCCCGTTTACTATCGTCTTAACAACGGCCTGGGCGCAAACGGCAAGACCGTGAATCCGGACCAGCGCATTAGCGAAGACGTGCGCGCCTTTACCGTCACGACGCTTTCGTTCATGCTCATGCTGCTTAACGCCATTTTGACGGTGGTTGCTTTTTCCGGCGTCCTGTGGTCGATCAGTCCGTTGTTGTTCCTGGTGGCTGTTTTGTATTCCGCGATAGGATCGTTCTTAACGATCGCTTTGGGACGCCCACTTGTGGGGTTGAACTACATGCAGTTCGATAAGGAAGCGAACTTCAGGGCCGACCTCATTCATGTGCGCGAGAACGCCGCATCGGTGGCGCTTTTGCGCCGCGAGGGTCGGCTTAAAGCCCGGTTATTGCGTCATCTCGATGACCTTGCGGCTAATTTTCGTCGCATCGTTGCGGTTCAGCGCAACCTGGGGTTTTTCACTACCGGCTACAATTATCTGATCCAGATCATCCCTGCCTTGGTCGTGGCCCCGCTTTTTATCCGGGGGCAAGTCGAGTTCGGCGTGATCACGCAGTCGGCCATGGCGTTCGCCCATCTCATGGGTGCGTTTTCTCTGATCGTCACTCACTTCCAATCCATTTCCTCGTTCACGGCCGTGGTCGCCCGGCTGGGCTCCCTAATGGAAGCCATGGACCAGGCGCAATCGATTCCAGTACCGAAGCCCGATGTCGGCGAAATACCGATCGGCGCGGCCTGTGTTACCTCGACCGAATCGGCTATCCAGCTTTGCGTTGGCGATGCGGACCGTGGGATCACCTACGAGCGACTGACGCTGCTGTCTCCCGTGGATGACCGCCTTTTGATCAAAGAGCTGACGGTATCGATTCCAAACGGGATGAGGGTCCTGATCTCCGGTGCTAATGAGGCGGCGAAAGTGGCATTGTTGCGGGCAACTGCGGGGATCTGGGACACCGGTGAGGGGCGCATTACCCGCCCTAGCCCTGAGCATATTATTTTCCTCCCCGAGCGGCCCTATCTGCCCCCGGGAACGCTGCGCGAAGTTCTGCTGCGGACGGGAAAGGAACTGGCGAACTCAGACGGCCAGATCCTCAGCACACTGCGCGAGCTAAACATCGATCCGGTGTTGACGCGTTGTGGGGGACTGGATGGGGAGCAGGATTGGGCGAATATTCTTTCCCTCGCCGAGCAGCAAGTCTTCGCGATCGCACGCCTGCTCCTCGCCACCCCGTGCTTCGCTTTCTTGCACCGCGTGGGCGCTAGCCTCGCCCCAGGACAGGTCGAGCAGATCTTAAGAATCCTCTCCCAACACGCGATAGCCTACATTAGCCTCGGAGAGGCCAACGGCTCGCTTGACTACTACGACGCAGTGCTCGAAATCGCTCGCGACGGCGCTTGGACGTGGAGGCCGGTGCGCGATCAATGAATCCCCGTTATTATGCACGGGCGTTATACTAATGGGCACTTCGAAAAATTCCATCCGTGGAATTTTCGCATCGCAAAGCAAAAATGCGATTTTTGCGTTGCTCCATTTCTCAAACAGTTACCTGTTCGAGAAATGGCCGCATATCCCTATGCTGCTGGGCACTTCGAATTAATCGAAGTGCCCTAATGCCAACAGCGATTCTTACCATCGCATTGTGAGGCTCACCGCAATGACACTATTGCAAGACCTTGGCCTTGAACCCCTCAACGCCGGAGCATGCACCGGTCCGGATACTTGGCTAAAAGGTGCTCTGGGTCCGGTGCTGACTTCGCTTTCGCCCGCAACGGTCGAGCCGATTGGTCGGGTACAGGTTGCCTCGGGGTCGGACTACGAGACGGTGATCCAGAGCGCCAGCGAGGCGTTTACAGCCTGGCGCATGGTGCCCGCGCCGCAGCGTGGGGAAGTGGTGCGTAAGATCGCGCAAGCCTTGCGCGAAAAGAAAGACCTACTCGGCAGCCTGGTGTCGCTCGAGTCCGGGAAGATCAAACAGGAGGGCGATGGCGAAGTACAAGAGATGATCGATATTGCGGATTTCGCCGTCGGCCAGTCCCGTATGCTGTATGGAAACACCATGCATTCGGAACGCCCTATGCATCGCATGTATGAACAGTGGCATCCGCTCGGGGTCATCGGCGTCATCACGGCATTTAATTTTCCCGTAGCGGTATGGGCCTGGAATGCGTTCATTGCCGCCGTGGCGGGGAATACAGTGGTTTGGCGACCCTCGCCGAAGACCCCGCTCTGCGCCATTGCCATACAGAAGATCTGCAATAAGGTACTGGAGCGGGAAGGCTATAAGGGCCTATTCTCTTTGCTCATCGAAGAGGGTGCGCAACTGGCCGAGCGATTGGCCCAGGACCGCCGTGTAGCTCTTCTCTCCTTTACCGGTTCCAGTCGAGTAGGCCGCCGTGTTGGGGAAATGGTGGCTAGCCGCCTGGGCCGCAGCCTCTTGGAGCTCAGCGGCAACAACGCCATTATCGTGGACGAGACAGCGGATTTAGATCTCGCCGTGCCGGCCATAGTCTTTGGCGCCGTGGGCACGGCCGGGCAGCGCTGCACCACCACCCGTCGCCTGATCGTGCAACAGAAAAAATACCATGAGGTAATCGACCGCTTGGTGAGCGCCTACCAGCAAGTCACGATCGGCGACCCACTCGACCCCCAGGTTTTAATGGGACCGCTCATCGAAGCGGCGGCGGTGGAGAAATTCCAAGCCGCCATCGCTGAGATCCAACGCCTGGGCGGCGAGATCCTATACGGCGGTCGAACCATCGAGCGCGCCGGGTATTTCGTGCAACCGACGATCGCCAGAGCCGAGAATCGCTGGGATATCGTGCGAGGCGAGACCTTCGCGCCTATCCTCTACGTCATGAGCTATCGCACCCTGGAGGAGGCCATCGCCCTGAACAACGATGTGCCCCAAGGGCTTACCTCGGCTTTGTTT
This sequence comes from Gammaproteobacteria bacterium, assembly GCA_050740975.1. Lineage (GTDB taxonomy): Bacteria > Pseudomonadota > Gammaproteobacteria > JBOHHR01 > JBOHHR01 > JBOHHR01. The sequence goes on from JBOIEE010000233.1 coordinate 13,059, forward strand.
ACCACCGATCTTCGCCATGCCGAGCGGTTCCTGTCGGCGCTCGGTTCCGACTGCGGGATCGCCAATATCAACATCGGCACCTCGGGGGCGGAGATCGGTGGCGCCTTCGGTGGAGAGAAAGACACTGGCGGTGGGCGCGAAGCGGGCTCGGATGCTTGGAAAAGCTACATGCGTCGCCAGACCAATACCATCAATTGGGGTTCAGAGCTACCCTTGGCTCAGGGAATACGCTTTGCGCTGGGCCAAGATCCGAGCACGTGACTAGTTGCACTGGGCGCATCCCGGCCTGTTACCACGCGCCGGAATATGGGGGCAGGGGACAGGAGGCGCGGGAATACCGCCAATGAGCGAACCTCATCGCTCACCGCGGTAATCGCGTTTGATCCACGCCTTGTGGGTCTCGGGGTCGTGGCAGTAATTCGTCTCGGCTAAGGCGGCGGACCATAAGCGGTGGCAAAATGAAGCTGTATTGACCTTTATTTGCGCTGAGCGCATATTAGTAACGCATGCTGGGAGTTTGTGGGGGAAAGGATAGATTTTCTGGCTAAAAGAGTTGCCGTTGTACGTCTATAAACGCATAGACGAAACACATGGGTACTGGGAATTAAACCGGGACTCATTACAAGGGACACAGGAAGATGAGAAGCAGCCAGAACCGCATCTTGGCAGGTGCACTTTGGGTCCTCCTCGCGCTTACCGGCACGCCGGCGAGCCTTTATGCCGCGGTTGACCAGCTTACGGCTCAGGGCAACACGCCTGCGGGCGCCAAAGGGCCAAATCCTCCTCCCACCCCCGCGCCTTCCCAGGGTGCCGCCGAAGTGCGTTACGAGCAAGCGCTGCAGGCGATGCAGGCCGATCTGGCGGATCCCGAGCGCTCCTTCGAGTTTGTGGAGGCTGCAGTCGCGGTCGGCGATCTGCGCGGCGCCATCGCCGCGCTGGAGCGGATCCTGTTGATCAATCCCAAGCTCGCCAACATCAAGCTGGAGCTGGGGGTGCTGTACCTGCAGGTAGGTAGCGCACAGTTGGCACAGAGCTACCTGCGCCAGGCCTTGGAGGCGCCCGATGTGCCGGAACTGGTGCGCGTGCGGGCCGAGGAAATGCTGGCGCGCGCCGAAGCCGCCGCTTCCCGCCACCGTTTTACCGGTTTGCTCTCGCTCGCCGGGCGCTTTGATACCAATGCCAACGCCGCGCCGGCGTCGGTGCGATTCGTCGACCCCTTCTTCGGGGATGTGGTCGAGGCCACCCTGCAACAGGAGTTCACCGAGCGCGAAGACTATTCGCTCCAAGCGCTGGGCAGCTTTCAATATGGGTATCGTCTGGACAGCCAAGCGGGCAACGAGATCGAGGCTAACCTGCTGCTCTACGCACAGCGCTATGATGTCAGTGAAGAGGTTAACAC
>JBOIEE010000234.1:0-2099 GCA_050740975.1 Gammaproteobacteria bacterium
GTCAGGCAACGGGCCGTCGCGGATGGCCCGCCTGCTTTAATGCAGCGAGATAGTCGATCCAATATCTATCCTGATTTACCCCCAAATCATAGAGGTAATCCCAAGAGTACAAACCCGTGGAATGCCCATCGTCGAACACCAGCTTCACGGCATAGTTGCCGACAGGTTCGATCGCCGTGATATTGACCGCCTCCTTGCCCACTTGCAGCACACGGCCTTGTGCGCTGTGTCCCTTCACTTCCGCGGAGGGTGAATGCACTCGGAGCAACTCGCAGCTCAGCTCGAAACAAAGCCCATCATCGAAGCGAATTGCCAGCTTGCGCGAACGCTGCTGCAGCTTTATTTCCAAAGGGATCGGCCTTCTTTTTCCGCCGCGCCCCTGCGCAGAGTCGATCACTACAAGATGTACCTGGCCATGTCTTCGTTCTTCAACAGCTCGCCCAAATGCCCATCGACATAGGCGGCATCCACAGCCACCGCATGAGGTTCGTCACTGGTGGACGAAAAGGAGAGCGATTCCAGCAAACGTTCCATCACCGTGTGCAGGCGCCTGGCCCCGATGTTCTCGCTGCTCTGGTTCACTTGCCAGGCGACTTCGGCAATGCGCGCAATGCCGCTCTCTGTGAACTTGAGATCAACGCCTTCGGTGGCCAGCAATGCCTGGTACTGTTTGCTCAGTGAAGCATCCGGTTCGGTCAGGATGCGTACGAAGTCTTCCACCGTAAGCGCATGCAGCTCCACCCGGTTGGGGAGCCTTCCTTGCAGCTCCGGAATCAAATCTGAGGGCTTGGACATGTGAAACGCGCCGGAGGCGATGAAAAGGATGTGGTCCGTCCGCATGACGCCGTATTTCGTGGATACCGTGCACCCTTCCACCAGAGGCAGCAGGTCACGCTGCACCCCTTCACGCGAAACATCCGGCCCACTGTGCTCGCCGCGTTTCGCCACCTTATCGATCTCGTCCAGGAATACGATGCCGTTCTGCTCCACGTTTTCACGGGCTTTCATCTTGATATCGTCCTCATTGATCAGCTTTCCCGCTTCCTCCTCGGTTAGTAGCTTTACTGCCTCTTTGACCTTCACCCGCCGTTTGCGGGTGCGACCGCTGCCTAAATTCTGAAACATGCTCTGCAGCTGGCTGGTCATTTCTTCCATCCCGGGCGGCGCCATGATTTCCACGCCGACGGTAGGCGCCGTGAGCTCGATCTCAACCTCCTTATCGTGCAATCGCCCCTCCCGCAGCATTTTGCGAAATGCCTGGCGGGTCGCCGAGCGATCCTCCGAGAGGCGTTCCTGAGACAGCGGGTCACCCCGTGCGCCTGGCAGGAGCGCATCAAGCACCCGATCTTCGGCGAGCTGTTCGGCTTGTTGCTGCACCTTCTCTACTGCTTGCTCGCGGGTCATCTTGACCGCTACGTCTATCAAGTCGCGGATGATGGATTCCACGTCCCGCCCGACATAGCCCACCTCGGTGAACTTGGTCGCCTCTACCTTGATGAAGGGGGCCCCTGCGAGTCTGGCCAAGCGTCGCGCGATTTCGGTCTTACCCACCCCGGTCGGTCCGATCATGAGGATGTTCTTGGGCGTGATCTCAGCGCGCAGCGTGGGCTCTACCTGCGCGCGCCGCCAGCGGGTGCGCAAGGCTATTGCGACCGCTCGCTTGGCCGCATCCTGCCCCACGATATGCTTGTCCAGTTCAGATACGATCTCGCGAGGTGTCAGCTGTGTCATGGTAAACCGAGTACCTATCTAACGCTCGCTGTCCAATTCTTCCACGGTCAAGGTCGGGTTGGTGTAGATACAGATCTCCGCCGCGATAGCCAGGCCCGTTTGTACGATGGACAAGGCGTCCATAGTGGTATGCATAAGCAAGGCCCGTGCGGCCGCTTTGGCGAAAGGGCCTCCCGAGCCGATGGCCATCAGATCGTCTTCGGGCTCAATTACGTCCCCGTTGCCGGAAATGATCAAAGAGGCTCTGCAGTCCGCCACTGCTAACAGCGCTTCCAAGCGCCTCAAGGCACGATCGGTGCGCCATTCTTTAGCCAGCTCCACCGCCGCTCGAGTGAGATTGCCCTGGTGTTTCTCAAGCTGTCCCTCGA
>JBOIEE010000235.1:0-12224 GCA_050740975.1 Gammaproteobacteria bacterium
AGGCGTTTCTGGCCGCGGAAGACGATCGCTTTTTTCAACATCCGGGCGTGGACTGGCAAGGGATCGTCCGCGCCGGTTTGCATCTTCTGACTACCGGAGAAAAGACACAAGGCGGGAGCACTATCACCATGCAGGTGGCGCGCAATTTTTTCCTCAGCCGGGAAAAAACCTATCAGCGCAAGCTAAACGAAATCCTATTGGCGCTTAAAATCGAGCGCGAGTTGTCGAAACAGGCTATCTTCGAGCTTTACCTAAACAAGATCTACTTTGGTCACCGTGCTTACGGCGTGTCGGCAGCGGCGCAGGTGTATTACGGCGCCGAGCTTGAGCAGCTCGATCTGGCCCAGACAGCCATGATCACGGGATTGCCGAAAGCGCCGTCGGTGCTAAATCCCATCACCAGCCCGTCGCGCGCCCTGGAGCGCCGTAACTATGTGCTGCGTCGCATGCATACCCTGGGATATATCGACGACGGCGAGTTGGAGCTGGCGCTTGCCGAGGCTGACAGCGCGCGTTTGCACGGCCCGACGGTTGAGGTCCCAGCGCCTTACGTCGCGGAGATGGTGCGTAACTTCATGATAGAACGCTACGGGGAGGATGCCTATGGCGCAGGTTACCGGGTAGTGACGACTATAGACGGCGCCCTGCAACGAGTGGCCAATGAGGCCCTGGGCACAGGCCTGCTTGCCTACGATCGGCGCCACGGCTACCGAGGGCCGGAGCATCGCTTCGACTACGTGGACGATGAGCCCAAAGCTTGGACCGTGCTGCTGGAGGATTTCCGTCCTGCGGGCGGTTTACTGCCGGCCTTAGTCACCCATGTGGGTGACCAGTTTATCCAGGTCTACACCCAAACCAATGGCAAGCTTCGCATCCCCTGGGAAGGTCTGCGTTGGGCGCGCCGGTTTATCGACGCGGACAGCCGCGGCCCGGTCCCCACCCGTGCTTCGGATATCCTAAAGCGCGGGGATTTGGTGCGGGTGTATCAGCCTAAAGACAGCACCTGGCAGCTGTCCGCCATACCGGAGGTGGAAGGGAGTCTGGTCGCCTTGTCTCCCAAAGACGGGGCCATCCTGGCATTGACTGGGGGATTCGATTTTCAGCTGAGCAAATTCAATCGCGCCACCCAGGCCACACGCCAACCCGGCTCCAGTTTTAAGCCGTTTATTTATTCCGCGGCCTTGGCTACCGGCTATACACCTGCGAGCATCATCGTTGATGAGCCACTGGTGTTTACAGCAGTGGACGGACAGGAACCCTGGCGTCCGGAAAACTACAGCGGAGATTTCTACGGACCGACCCGCCTGCGGGATGCTCTAGCTCACTCGCGCAACATCGTGTCCATACGCCTGTTACAGGGTACCGGCATCGATCGGGCCATAGCCCATCTAACGCGTTTTGGTTTCGAGCGCGAGCGCTTACCGCGCGTGCTGTCGCTGGCGTTGGGGAGTGCATCCTTCACGCCCCTGGAGATGATCGGGGCGTATGCGGTATTGGCCAATGGGGGTTTCCGTGTCGAGCCGTATTTTATCGACCGCATTCTGGCCGCAGACGGCCGCATCGTGTGGCAAGCAGATCGCCCCAAGGCCTGCTGGGTTTGTGAACAGCAAACCTCCCATGTGCGCCCTGTCGCGTATAGCGAGGGCAGCGGGGCAAGTGTGCAGAAAGCGGCCGTGGTGGCAGATGAAGCTCCGCGCGCGCCGCGTGTGATCGACTCTCAGAACGCTTGGATGATGTATTCGATGCTGCAGGACGTCATCCGCTACGGAACCGCGAAAGCGGCTTCCGTGTTGAACCGCGGCGATCTGGCCGGCAAAACCGGCACTACCGATGACCTTAAGGACGCCTGGTTCTCTGGGTTTAACAACGGTATCGCGGCGACCGCTTGGGTAGGATATGACGATAACCAGCCTTTGGGACGGGGGGAAACGGGCGCTAAAGCGGCGTTGCCCGTGTGGATCGATTTCATGCGCGTAGCGCTTAAGGACAGGCCTGAAGCTGTTCTGCCTCAACCTTCAGGACTGGTCACTGTGCGCATAGACCCTGCTACCGGGTTGCTGGCTGAATACGGCAAGCCAGCTATCTTCGAGACCTTCCGCGACGGAGAAGAACCCGCGCGCTATAGCCGACCCGAAGATCTGGAAATCGAGGGAGGCCTATCTGAGGGTGATGGCAGCAGCAGTATTACGGAACAACTGTTTTAGACCACCACATTTAATCAAGTGACCGGGCAATCACGGGCTAGATTGCGCCTGCACCTGGCGCAGCATGCGGCGCGGCTGATGGCGGTCGACGGCGTCACCAGCTTTTCCTTAGCCAGGCAGAAGGCGGCTCAGCAGTTGGGAGTAAAAAGTCCCCATCGCTGGCCGGACAACTGTGAGCTAGAGCGCGCCTTAGCCGGATATCAGCGTCTGTTCCAGGGCTCCGATCAAGAGGCTAAGGTCGCCCGCATGCGGCAAGCCGCGCTCGAAGCCATGCGCCTTCTGGCCGCGTTTCAACCACGGCTGGTGGGTTCCGTGGTCAGCGGCACTGCAACCGACAGCTGCGCGGTGTGCTTGCACGTTTTCACCGACACCGCGGAAGAACTTGGTCTCGCCCTTTCGGAGTACGGGATCTGCCATCGCAGTGCAGACCGACGGTTACGCATCGATCCCAAGCGATCGAAAAGCTACCCCGCCCATAGCTTTTTCGCCGGCGAGATCCCGTTTGAGGTCATCGTGTTCCCCTTGAAAGGCCTGCGCCAAGCCCCGCTAAGCCCGTTGGACGGCCGACCCATGCCAAGGGCGGATATCGCGGCGCTGGAGAAGTTGCTCCAACGGACCGGCGTGCATGCTGCCAACGCAGCCGGGGCCCCTAGTAGATTTTGACAGGTTCCGAATGGAAAACCGGATCGAAAAGCGGCTTAGTAATGGGGTTAATGCCCAGATCGCAAAGGCGAACATGCCCGCAAGTGTTTGACGCAGTCCCGGCCATATTCTTCGTATAGATGCAGAATTACTTCGACATCTGGTCTTAAACGTGTGCCCGCGTCTGATAAGGGCGTCGCGCAGCTCGGGGCTGTTGTAGATCTCGCCGTTACAGATCAGAAAAATGGAATCGGTTTCGTTGGATATGGGTTGTTTTCCGCCTTCGAGATCGATGATGCTTAAGCGTGTATGGCCTAAGACAATCGCTCCGTCGTTGAAATAGCCTATGGAGTCAGGGCAACGGTGAGACAGCGTCTCCGTCATTCGGGTTATAACCCCCGTTTGTCGGGGGATAGAACTCCGGCAATACCGCACAATAGAGTGTCTACCTTTGATTCAGGAGCGATAGCGCAGACTCAACAGCCACTACGCTGGCCGTTTACCGAAGCGCTGAAACACGGGATGGGTCAAGACCTCGATATCGCCCACCGCTAAACTGGGATGCCAGACATCGACCACCAACACGACGCGTTCCTGCTCACCTTCATGCACCACCTCGTGTTCGAAAGAGTCGTCAAAAGCCATGCTTTTCCCTTGCGCCCACGTTCGCCACTCCTTACCGACCCGCAGTTTCGCTTTATCCGGTTCGGGCACATCGATCCCCAGGTGGTGGCGCAAACGCAAATTTGAGGAACCCGAGTGCGGCGTAATATGGGTATGGGGCTCAAGCCCAGAGAACATAACAAATCCGAAATTGGTGCATAAGGGGAGGCTTTCGATAATCTGGGTGGTTTCGGGGCACAGCCGGGACAGCTCATCGTTCCTGACTCCTTTGGCGGCATACAGAAACATCCCCGTCCACCTCCCGCGAACGGTTAAGGAAGCGTTGTCGGGATGGGTCCCAATGCGGCTTGCAATGTTTTGGTATTCGGCGATGATGACTCCGGCGTTGGCCTCCAGTGTTTCTTTAACGGGGTTCGGTTCGTCAAACCAGGGTTTACTGTCGAGACCGCGACAGTTCCACACCGTGGCCCCCGATTCGTTCAAGCCGTCACCGATCGGATCGGCGTAGTAAAGATTCACCAGATCATAATTGCCCGCGATTTCATCTTGTTGCCGGCCGAACGCTTGGCGGAGCAGGACTTTCACTATACCCCGCCAAGAAATCGCATCCACTAAGCGCATGTCATACCAATAAAGCTTTTGTACTTGGGGCGCCTTGTGGTTTTTTAACAGGCGGCGCACGGTAAGGCAATTCTTGACATGGTCCATAAATTGGAGCACGGGACCCCCTGTTTGTGTTCCTGGCGTAGTTTCGTTGGTAAGCAGCGACCGCGACATCATTTATAACATAATGTGCCGCTTTTCGTTATGCGAATTGAAGTGCCGCTTAGATTGCCAACTAATCAAACCAAAACCGAGAAAGCGCACTCAGCGGCGCCGAAAAAAATCTGCTATTGTATCGAAAAGACTACGACGTCCGGAAGCGACAAGCTCATTAAGCTCCCGCAAGGTGCGGTTACTGGGATCGATCTGCAGACCGATAGAGATGTAACTCTGGGCCGTATTATAGTCGTTTTCGGCGATCTTGCGTTCGGCGAGAAAAGAAAACCGATCCGCGACCAGTAATAAGCCTTTCTTTGCCACTGGGTCGCTGGGGTCTATCTCTAGCGCGCGGGAATAATAGTAATAGGCATTGTCTTTCGGCGGGTGGGTTAAGCGGTATTCCTCGAGGCTATATCTCGCCAACCACCGTAAGGCGCTGCTGACTTCCGCATTGTTAACGCTTTTCTGCGCCGAAGGTGCACTGGCGGAAGCTAGCTTAGTCGGGGGTGCGGGCACCGGCGGGGGTTGAAAACTCGCTTGAGCCGGGGTTTGATGCAGCGCTAGGGAGCGTTCGTTCGACGTGTAGTCGTAGTAATACAAGGCCGCATTCCCGCCTAAGGACAGTGCCAATAACACCAACAAAAAGTACAAGCTGCGTCGCCCGCCTGCTTTAGTCCGGTGATGCGGGTTCGTGGCGGTGAGTTCCGGGCGCGCGGTCTCGACCCGTGGTGCGCTATTTTCCGGCAGGGGCGGAACAACACTCAATGACTTCATCTTGGTCTCTAGATACGCGATGTAGTGCAACAGGCTGTCAGCATCTCGAAAGCGGTCTTTACGCTTCTTCGCCAGCATCAGATTCAACAAGGGCTGCAAGGCGGAGAAATTAGACGGCAATTGCGGTATAGGCCCCTGTTTGTGGAGCAATAGTAAATCCAGAACCGATTCCGCGCGGTAAGGTTTGCTGGCTGTCAGCATCTCAAAGAGAATGATGCCGAGACTGTAGATATCCGCACGGCCGTCGATGTCGCTCTCATCGGATTGTTCCGGTGCCATATAGCTCGGGCTCCCTAAGAACATACCGGTAGAGGTGAGGTCGTGGTCGAGGGTCAGTTGCTTCGCGATGCCAAAATCGGTGAGCAAGGGCTCGCCGTCTTTGCGAAAGAGGATATTGGCGGGTTTGACGTCGCGGTGAACGATACCTTTTTTGTGTGCCGCCGCCAGCCCACCCCCGATTTTTCGGATGATATCCAGGGCCTGCTCCGCTGAGGCCGTCTGTCTTATCCACGCCCGCAGGTCTCCTCCTTCGACGTATTCCATGGAGATAAACAGGCATCCTTCGGCGAGGCCTATGTCGTAGATAGTCACTATATGGGGGTGATTGAGAGAGGCGATGATTCGGGCTTCGTTGCGGAAGCGCTCTATATTCTCTTCGGCGCCTTGGCGCGAGGTTTTCAATACCTTGAGGACGGCGCGCCGATCTAAGGATTCTTGCACCGCAAGATAAGCGGTAGCCATTCCACCTTCCCCTATGGCACGTTCGATCCGATATCCGGGGATCTTCATCAGTCATCCTAATTGGAAGGAATTTGCACCACATAGCGGCCGTTCGCCATGCCGGAAAAATAGACCGCGATCAAAGGATGACTGATCGGCGAGCCGGATGGGTCCGGTTCCAGGTTGCGTTCCGCCACATAGGTATTGTGCGCCGCGTCATGCACCAGCACATGGTACCACGGTTGATTTTTCGGAGGCCTGCTGCGAGCGACCTGTTCATACCACTGCTCGGTGCCCATATACTCGGGATCGACGTCCACGATGACGCCGCGGTAGTGGAATAACTTGTGACTAACGAGTTGTCCCACGCTAAACTTTGCCCTCGCGATGGTCATCTTCCATGCCCTCCGGGTTGAGGTTTGCTAATGATACCGATAAATCACCAGGGTCATAAATCTACGGTTTCCGAGCGCTGGGTCGCCCGCGATCTCGCTGTGCTCTGGCATCCATGCACCCAAATGCAAGACCATGAGTCCTGGCCTCCTGTAGTCATTAAGCGTGCCAAGGGCGTTTGGCTGGAGGATTTTGAGGGCAAGCGTTATCTGGATGCCATCAGCTCCTGGTGGGTAAATCTTTTCGGCCATGCGGATCCGCGCATCGATGCCGCTCTCACGGACCAAATCGGTACTCTGGAACAGGTAATGCTGGCCGGCTTCACCCACACGCCCGCGATCGAGTTGGCCGAGCGCCTGGCCCGGCTTGCGCCGGCTGGGCTTACACGCTGTTTTTTCGCCGATAACGGCTCTTGCGCGGTCGAAATAGCTCTGAAGATGAGCTTTCATTATTGGCAGAACCTAGGACACGGGCGCAAACGGCGTTTTATCCATTTAGAAAACAGTTATCACGGCGAAACCTTGGGGGCGCTGGCGGTCTGCGGGGCGCCTCTTTACCGGAAGATTTACCAGCCCTTGTTGCTGGATGCGATCCCGGCTCCGTCCCCGGATTGCTTTTTCCGCGAGCCCGGCGAGTCTTGGGAATCCTATTCGCGGCGCCAGTTCGCCCACATGCAAGCGCTGCTGGAGCGCCACGCCGAAGAGGTATGTGCGGTGATTGTGGAACCCCTGGTGCAAGGCGCCGGATTTATGCGCATGTATCACCCCGTGTATCTCGCCTTGCTGCGTGCAGCCTGCGATCGCTATCAAGTGCACCTCATCGCGGACGAGGTCGCGGTGGGTTTTGGGCGGACGGGAACCCTGTTTGCCTGCGAACAGGCGGGCATTACGCCCGATCTCATGTGCTTGTCCAAAGGCTTGAGCGGTGGTTATCTGCCGCTCGCCGCAGTGCTTGCTACTGAGCCTATTTATCAAGCCTTCTACGACGACTACGTCACCCTCAGCGCCTTTTTGCACTCCCACAGCTACAGCGGGAATCCTTTGGCCTGCCGCGCGGCGCTTGCCACTTTGGACATCTTTGAGCAGGAGCCGGTGCTGGAACGCAACGCCGAATTAGCAGCGGTGATGCGGGAGAGCACGGCACGTTTTGTAGAGCACCCGCATGTCGCCGAGGTGCGGCAGCAAGGCATGATCCTCGCGATCGAGCTGGTGCAGGACAAAGCAGCGCGGGAACACTTCCCCTGGCAGCAACGGCGTGGTCGGCGGGTATTCCGCCAAGCCATGGATCGAGGCGCCCTGCTGCGTCCCATGGGCGACGTGGTGTATTTCATGCCCCCCTATGTGATCACCCCCGATGAGATCCGGTGGCTCTCTGAGATCGCCTGGGGGGCCATCGATCAGGCAACTCGGGACCAATCGTGAGGGTGCCCCGCCTGTACCTGCCAGCCCCTCTGCACGCGGGACAAGTGATCGAGCTGCCCCCGGCGCAAAACCATCACCTGCGGCGAGTGCTGCGCCTGCGGCTCTCCGAGCCCGTAACTCTCTTTAACGGCGGTTTTCTGGAGTACAGTGGACGCATCGTCGCAATGGGCAGCACGCAGGTTTCGGTCGCCATCGATGCAGAGCGGGACGTGAGCAGCGAGTCGCCGCTCACGATCACGCTAGCCCTAGCCCTTTCACGCGCCGAGCGGATGGATTTTACCATTCAGAAAAGCGTGGAACTGGGGGTGCGGCGGCTGGTTCCCTTGCTCACAGAGCGCAGTGTGGTGCGTTTCAAGGATGAGCGCCGGTCTCGGCGTATGGAACATTGGAGCAAGATCATCATCGGCGCCTGCGAGCAAAGCGGCCGGTTTCGTTTGCCCGAGTTGCAGGAACCGAAGCCGTTTGCAGAGTGGATCGGACAGCCGGGTTTGGGGAGCAAGCTTATGCTCGATCCGGGCGCAAGCCTGCCGCTCGCAACGATAGCGAGTGCGGAACTCGAAATCTCGTTGCTCGTTGGGGGCGAAGGTGGTTTTTGCCAGCGAGAACGGGATCAAGCGAAGGCAGCAGGATTTATCGGTGTGCATCTAGGGCCCCGGGTGTTGCGCACAGAAACGGCGGCGCTGGTGGCCCTGAGCCTGTTGCAAGGTCGATTTGGGGATCTGGCGTAATCGGCAATGACTGAGCCTCCAAGAACGGCACCACCTGCTACTCTCTAAGCCGAGGTTGGCCCTGTCTTTTAACAAACCTCGGCGAATAGGCTCACGATTCCTCTCCTCGGACAGACTTTGGCTTGCGGTGGGCCGAAAGATACTTGTCGTCACCACAAAAACAGATTATAACGCGTTCAAAAAACGTAAAACGGTTGAAAGCGACCAGAGGCACCAACAAGCAATAGGTAGTGCAATCGAGGTAGTTTTCATGGGACTTCTAGACGGCAAGCGTGCCCTTATCCTCGGCGTGGCGAGCAATCGCTCGATAGCGTGGGGAATCGCCAGCGCCATGCGGCGCGAAGGAGCGGAACTCGCTTTTACTTACCAGAACGAAAGGCTACGCGAACGGGTGGAGAATCTCGCGGCCAAGTTGGATTCGGAGATCACGGTCCCTTGTGATGTATCTAGCGACGACCAGATCCAGGCCGTGTTCGAGCGATTAGACAATTACTGGGACCACCTGGACATCTTGGTTCATGCCATAGCGTTTGCGCCGCGGGAACTGCTCGAGGGAGATTACTTGGACGCCGTAACCCGTGAAGGCTTTGCGACAGCGCATGAAATAAGCTCCTATAGCTTTGCGGCCCTTGCCAACGCGGCTCGACCCTTGATGCGGGGACGGCAAGGGGTTTTGTTGACCCTAACGTACATCGGGGCCATGCGTGCCATGCCCAATTACAACGTGATGGGACTCGCCAAAGCAAGCCTTGAAGCCAATGTGCGGTATCTCGCCCACAGTCTGGGACCAGAAGGGATCAGGGTCAACGCTATTTCCGCCGGACCCATCCGCACGCTTGCTGCTTCCGGCATCGCGGGATTACGTGGATTTTTGGACCATGTAGAAAAAACAGCTCCGCTGCGCCGCAATGTAAGCATAGAGGACGTAGGCAACGTCGCCGCATTCCTTTGCTCCGACTTGGCCGCGGCCATCACCGGAGAGATCACCTATGTGGATGCGGGATTCAACATCGTGGGTATGAGCGGATGAGTGTGCTGTTCCATGGGGTATTGGCGGCCAAAGCCGGACTGGTTTCGGTAGCCCCATAGCCCTCCAAGATCCGGATTCCGAACTTGCTGGTTCAGATCCGGCGCGTCTCGTCTTGCAGTTTCTCTGACATACCGTGCGCTATAAAAATCATAGGGATGGGCGTGACGTGCGTATCAACGCCTTGGAAGATAGCGGGTTGGTAGGGTCCATAGGAAGGACGCGCACCAATTTGAGAAACGGACGCAGCCATAGGCCCTTAACGACCTGGGTGCTGATGGCAAACGTCAACTCACCCGGCAAGAACGCCCACAACAGGGGGGCATCGAGATACGAGGTATGGTTGGCCACGATCAGCAGGCGCTCGCCAGCGTTAACAAAGTGCTCTAAGCCCGAAACAGCCGTTTAACGAAATCCACCGCCTTGATCGCCCCCTGCTGTGAGCCTTGGCGCGCTACGGACCGTGCTTGCCTGGCTGTTATTCATAACCATCTCTATGCTGCTGTAGCAACCCGCTGACGGGGTTACGGAGAAAAAGTGCTGGCGGCAAATAAAAGGCTGGCAATTCCATCCCAGCTTGGGTACATTCTTCTCCGACGCTAACACCGTCGCGATGAGCTTGTTGAATAAAACGACTTAGTAATCTTCATCTTGCAGGCTGCGTGGGCCGCGCGAGCGATCGCGCTCGCCCACGCTTCGGCCTGGGTCACCCACTGGCCGAGACCGCGGTGAGGCATTGTGACCCAGGCGTGCAACAAAAAGAAGAGAATAAAGTCAGTGCTGCAGAGACAAAAAGCCTGATGAATATCTTAATGCTGACCAATACGTTTCCACCTTTCGTGAGCGGTGTTGCGCGCAGCGTGCAGGGTTTTGCGGATGAGTTTCGTAGCAACAGGCACCGGGTGTTGGTGGTGGCTCCGATGTTTGACGGAGCACCCAGGAAAGAAGGCGATGTCGTCCGTTACCCAGCCATAAAGAGTTTCAACGGCAGTGGTTTCTCCATGCCAGTGCCGCTCCCGGGCCGTATGGCGGGGGCCCTACGCGCGTTCCAACCGGAGCTTGTCCATTCCCACCACCCGTTTTTACTCGGGACTACGGCGTTGCGGATCGCCGCGTCGCACGACCTTCCTTTGGTGTTCACACACCATACCTTGTACGAAAAATACACTCATTATGTGCCTGGGGATTCGCCGCGGCTGAAGCGTTTTGTCGCCGATTTGGTAGTCGGTTATTGCAACCTGTGCAACGCCGTGATCGCCCCCAGCGATAGCGTCGCCGAGGTGTTGCGCGAGCGCAAAGTCGTGGTTCCTATCACCGTCATTCCCACCGGCGTCGACAATCGGTTTTTCACCGCCGGAGACGGCGCCGCATTTCGTGCCACCATCGGTATCCCGCGAGAAGCGTTTATAGTCGGCCACGTTGGACGCCTGGCGCCGGAGAAAAACCTCGATTTTCTAAGCCGGGCCGTGATCCGGTTTCTGCGAGAACACCGCAACGGGTATTTTCTGCTGGTCGGCGCCGGGCCCAGCAAAAAACAAATCGTAGCGGCATTTGCCGCCGAGGGCCTATCCCAACGGTTGCGCGCCGTGGGTGTGCTGCAGAACGCCGACCTGGCCGGCGCCTACAAAGCGATGGACGTATTCGCTTTTGCTTCTCATACCGAAACCCAGGGCATGGTGCTGGCCGAGGCGATGGCGGCCGGGGTACCCGTGATCGCGGTGGAGGCTTCCGGGGTGCGGGAGGTAGTGTGTGACGGGTTCAATGGGCGGCTGTTGCGCCGTGACAGCCTGGATGAGTTTACCGCGGCGCTGCTGCAGTTGGCAGGTGCGAACACCGAGCATAAGCGACACATCCAAGCGCAAGCGTATGAAACCGCACGGCAGTTGGACATCACGCATACGGCGGTCAAGGCCTTAGAGCTTTACGCCTCCTTAATCGAAGCGTCCCGCCTGCGTCAGCACGTGAACGGCACAGCCTGGTCGGCCGCGAGGCGGCGTCTGCGCGGCGAGTGGGGAATCGTGCGTAATTTCGTGTTTGCGGCCACCGACTCCATGCGCCCCGATCCGGTGTGGGAAATCGGCCCTGCGGATCGCGCCGCAATCTGCACGGAACACGACAACGATACCTCGCCCGCCGAGTCACCTGACAAGACGCGTTTGCGGGCTAAGTTGATGGGTTGGCTGTGGTCGTGGTTGCTGAGACTGCAATGTGCGACCTGGCGAACGAAGTACGAGGGAATAGAGGATCTAGACCAGATCCTGCGCCAAGGCCGACGGGTGATGTTTAGCTTCTGGCACGGAAAATACGTGCCCTTATTCGCCCTGTTGCGCGGTCGCTCGGCCTGCGTGTTTACCAGCAAATCGAATCGCGGAGAGGTTATTTCCGATATTTGCCGGCGTTTCGGCTATCACTGCGTGCAGATCCCGGATAATGGGCGCGCTTATTCCATCAGCACCATGCGCCGTGCCCTGGCCGGCCATCAAAACGGCGGCATCGCGGTCGATGGTCCCGTCGGCCCCTACCACCGAGTTAAGAAGGGCGCCATCAAGCTTGCCTCCGAGCTCGGCTATGAAGTGGTGCCGGCTTCCGTGTGTGCGCGTCGCCGCCGCGTGTTAAAGCACCGCTGGGATCGGCTTGAAATCCCCGGCTTGTTTACCCGCGTGGGCTTCGCCATCGGCGCACCCATCCACGTGCCGCCGGATCTTTGTGCGGAGGACGTCAACCGATTTACCGAAAGGCTGCATCAGGCTCTGGAGTCCTTGGATCAGCGAGCGGCGCAGCTCGCGGGCGCCGCGGAGCGCAGCTAGCCCCCGGGCGGATCTTCCTTCTCAGCAATCGGCGAGAAATTGGCATAACGCATTGAGCGGTATGGAATACTTGAGATAGAGGCGGATAGGCGTTACTGCCTACAAAGCTCTCGCTGCGGTGT
>JBOIEE010000236.1:0-11960 GCA_050740975.1 Gammaproteobacteria bacterium
ATTCAATGGCGAGCCGCGGGCTGTTAGTTCGGCATCGGCGGTCGTGACCGCCAATCACCGCAGTTCTATGGGTAGGCGGAACCGGATAACGCCGGCTTTCCCCGCGCGTGCTCCGGTGTTGCTGGCGCTGATGCCGAATTGTCGAGTCCAGGATGTTTTAAGAATCGGCGTGGGGGGCTTGGGGATAGTGCTACTAACCCATTCAGGCGCCCCCCGGAAATTTGCATTGTCTCTCCGTCCTTAATAAGCTCGGTGAAAAGATCCCCTATCCCACCTTCGTGGGATAGGGGCAGAGCAGGAGGAGACGGTGAGTTTTGGTTAGGCAGCCTGCTTCGCACCCGTGACTTTGCCCAGTGGCTGAAGCGCGGCTTCGAAGCCTTTTTCCACCCAAACGGTGAGTTCGGCTCTGGCAGCTTTGAGGACACTGGCCGTATCGCTGACGATGGCGAGCAGCTTCTCACGCTGCTCGGCCGCCAGTTTGGCCTGGCCGGACAACAGATCCGCATACCCTTTAGACTCAGTGGCGAGCTGGATCTGGTGGGCGCAGACTTCGCTCAGGTTGGTCACGAGGGCCTGCTGCTGCTCGGTCAAGTTGGTGAAGGCCTTGGTGTTGATCTCGATGAGTGCCTTTGCAGCATAGGTTTGTCAACACCTTTGTGACCGGTCGCTTTGACGAGGCAGTCTCGGGAAGTCGTTACATTACGCACTCAATATTCCAGAGGTCCACCCCTTCACCGTACCCCACAACACGTTGTCATCTACACCCCATCGGCGAGACAAAACTCCAAGAAAATCAAGATCATTTCCGGATCTATACCCATACGAAATTACGTGCGTTGGCAAGGCCAGGAAGATTTCTAACAAGCGGAGCTTTATTACTTACTACCAATATGTGGTTTTAACATCGCCGTAAGCGCCATGTGCCCTAGTTTATGGATGCTTAAACTTTCTCCGTCCCGCCACGCCCACCGTAACCGTTCATATCCACCATCTCGATCGCCGGACCTTCACCCCGGAAGTGCGGCGGCCACGACGAGGTGTGTCGGATCGCCTTCGGAACCGCCGGGATCAGCCAGCGTTCTAGCTGCTGTAGGATTCCGGCGTCCTTGGCAATTCGGTACTTCCGGCTATGGATACACTCACGGTCTTCAAACTCGCAGCGGTTCATGTGCGTCCCACCACAGGCGCCGTTGGCAAGCCCCTTCGGACAAGTCTCCGGGCATACATACTGCGTCGCTGCCAGCCGGCATAGGCCGCAGCTTTCACAACCAAATAAGGGTGCTTTTATCATCCATTCGAAACGCTCTAGCCACTGGTCCGCCCAGCTTTGCCGCCGAATACCCCGTACCAACCGACCCAGGAAACGCGCAGCGGCCCCTTTTTCGAACAAGACTCGATGGACTTTCTTCATGACGACATATTTGATCAGGTCTCGGCGAGGCGCGTGGCGGACATGCCGGTCTACCATGTACCACGGCGCCTCGGGGACCGGATCGGCGCGAACCCCATTGGGCAGGGACAAGGCCTCCGCCCAAGCCTTATTCCAGCTCACGCGATCGGGACATCGGTCGGCGAGGTAGTCGATCTGATGGAGCAGTGTTACCAGAGTCTCTAGCGAGTGGATGGCAGTAAGCTGTACACCGGAGTACCCAAGCATGCGCAAGCCGAGGATTTGGAGCGCCAGACGGCGCGTCACTCGCGCCTGGGCTCGCTCGGGCATCAGTCGCTCCTCTTCTTCGAGTAGGCGATGATAGGAGTCCGTGATGGTAACCCCAGCGAGCGGATTCCGACGAATATAGCGAGCCCTCCGGGCGGATAATGCCATCACATTCGCAACCATCGGCACCCAGTAGCCGCGCGTGTCCATCCAGAACAGCGCCTCCTCGAACTTGTTGATATCGAAGCCGATCTGGGTGACGATGAAACCGGCGCCGGCGGCGACCTTCTTGCCGAGTTTCAGGTACTGGGCCATCGCCTCTTCTTCGCGATACTTGAACGGGTTTAAGGCCGCTGCGATTACGAGGTTCGGCATGGCTTGTCTCGCGGCGTGGATCGCCGGCACCGACTCGAGGTAGCGTGGGCGTCGGTCAGCGGGTGGATCCTTAAGTTTATCGCCGCTCAGCAACAACAGGTTTTCCAAGCGCTGCCCTTGCATCCGCTCCAAGGTCGCGTAGAGATCTTCGAGGTCCCGGTCCTTGCCCGCCCAATGGATGAGCGGCTCGCTCCCGCTGTGCTCCCGCACATGGACCGCCATCGCCACCGGATCGGGGTCCTGGTCGGAATGGACACGGTCGGTGACCGAGAAGCCGCGATCTCCGGGCGCCCGGCCAGCTCGCGCAAAAAGGCATCGATGATCACCAGGTCTTCGCGGAGCACGGGAGCGCGGGAGGCGACGAACTCGATAGTCCAGAAGAATCGACCCGCACGCAGCGATTGCGCGATGCGGTTGGGGCGAGCCGGCAGCCGCCATAAGCTCTTTGGGCGCGGACACGGACACTGCGTCGTTGACGTTTATTTCGAGCCTATTTTTGGGCCTGGTTGACTGAACAAGAAATGCTTTGATGATGAGATAATACGCTATCCTAGTACCAGTGCTCGTGCATCATCGCAGACCGGGTGTGGCGACCGTGAACAAGGGCTTAATAGGGCCCGATGTGAGTAGCGACTATACGCCTCTGTCGTGTCAATCGTAAAGTGCGGTACTGAACCCTGGGGATCATCCAGTCCTCACTTGTTGGAGGCTACCATGGAAACGTGGGTCTATCTCTTCGAACGAGGCGCCATCAATGTGGACACCTTCAAGGGCCATCGCGGGATGCTCTCGCTCTTAGGCGGAAAGGGGACGGGGCTGGCCGAGATGTCGCGGGCGGGTCTGCCGGTACCACCCGGCTTCACCATTACCACCGCGGCCTGCAACGCCTATAACGCCAAGGACAAACTCTTCCCCGAAGGCTTGTGGTCACAGAGCAAGGCCGCGCTCAAGACGGTTGAAGACCAGACGGGCAAGCGCTTCGGCGACCCGGCCAACCCGCTGCTCGTCGCGGTACGATCGGGGGCGCCCATCTCCATGCCTGGGATGATGGACACGGTGCTGAATCTGGGCCTCAACGAGCGCACCCTCAACGGTCTGGTCCAACTTACCGGGGATGAGCGCTTCGGGTGGGATGCCTACCGCCGCTTCGTGCAGGGGTTCGGTGAGATCGTATGCGGCGTGTCCAAGGAGAAACTGGATCACGCCATGGAGGTGATCAAGGCGCAGAGCAACACCCAACGCGATTCCGATCTGAGCGTGGCCACCCTGCGCGCGCTCGTGGCTCGGTTCAAGGAGATCATCTTCGGCGCGATGCGCCAAGAGGTTCCCGAGGACCCCGAGGAGCAGCTGCGGCTCGCCATCGCCGGGGTGTTCGATTCATGGATGAACCGGCGCGCCGTGGATTACCGCCACCTGAACCGCATCAGCGACAGCATGGGCACGGCGGTCACGGTGCAGGCGATGGTCTTCGGCAATGCCGGCAACAACTCGGGCACGGGCGTCGCCTTCACCCGCAATCCGAACACCGGCGAACCCGCCCTCTTTGGAGAATACCTGATCAACGCGCAGGGGGAGGACGTTGTAGCCGGGATCCGCACCCCCGCGCCTATTCAGGAGATGGCCGAGGCCATGCCCGAAACCTATCGCCAGCTCCTCGACATCGCCCGCCGGCTGGAGGCGCATTACCGCGAGATGCAAGACCTCGAGTTCACCATCGAGCGCGGGCGGCTGTGGATGCTGCAAACACGCAGCGGTAAGCGGACCGGCAAGGCCGCCACGCGCATTGCGGTGGATCTGGTGAACGAGGGGATGATCTCGCGCGAGGAGGCCGTCCAGTGCGTGAGCCCCGAGCAATTAGAGCAACTGCTGCACCCGATCGTGGATCCGGCGGCCCCGACCACCGTGCTGGTCACGGGTTTGCCCGCCTCGCCCGGGGCGGCGTCGGGCAAGGTGGTCTTCGATGCCGATGAGGCGCAGTCGCTCGCGGTCGCCGGAGAACGCGTGATCCTCGTGCGGCAGGAGACCAACCCCGATGACTTTCACGGCATGGTGGCTGCGCAAGCGATCGTCACCGCACGCGGTGGGGTGACCTCGCACGCCGCGGTGGTGGCCCGTGGCATGGGTAAGTGTTGCGTCGTCGGTTGCGGTGCGCTCGAGATTGATTACGGCCGACAGCTCTTTGCGGCAGGCCCGGTGAAAGTCTCGCGCGGTGACTGGGTCACGGTGGACGGTAGCCGTGGGCAGGTGCTGCTGGGCCAGGTACCTACCATCCGCCCGGAGCTCGACGACTATTACCACACGGTGATGGCCTGGGCCGATGAGATCCGCACCCTCCAAGTCCGGGCCAATGCCGACACCCCCGCCGATGCGCAGGCGGCCCGGCGCTTCGGCGCGGAGGGTATTGGCCTGTGCCGCACCGAGCATATGTTTTTCGAGGGTAAACGCATCGCGGTGATGCGCGAGATGATCATGGCGCCCAACGCCATCGCGCGCGCCGAGGCGCTGGCACAGCTTGAGCCGCTGCAGGCCCAAGATTTCGAAGCCATCTTCACGGCGATGGACGGTTACCCTGTCACCATCCGCTTGCTCGACCCGCCGCTGCACGAGTTCCTGCCCGGCCACGAAGAGACCGCGCTCGCGATCGCCGACTTGAAGCTTAAGCTCCGGCAGGCTCCAAGTCTCGAGGAAATCGATTTGCTGCTCAGCCAGATCAACGCCAAAGAAACCATCCTGGCGCAGATCGAACGTCTGGCGGAAGCGAATCCCATGCTCGGGCATCGGGGGTGTCGGTTGGGAGTGGTATATCCCGAGGTGACCGAGATGCAGGCGCGGGCCCTGTTCACCGCCGCGGTGCGTTGTCAGGCACGCGGTGTCACGGTGATCCCCGAAGTGATGATCCCGCTCGTGGCCTTCGTCAGCGAATTCAAACACCAAGAGGCGATCGTGCGCCGCGTCGCGGAGGAAGTCTTGGCCGGCCATGGGGCGCGCGTCGACTACTGCGTGGGAACCATGATCGAGCTGCCCCGGGCCGCGCTCACGGCCGCTGAGATCGCCGAGGCGGCTGAGTTCTTCTCGTTTGGCACCAATGACTTGACGCAAACGGCGCTCGGCCTCAGCCGCGACGATTCGTGGCGTTTCCTACCGGGTTATGTGGAACGCGGGCTGCTGGCCGAGGATCCGTTCCAGACCCTTGATGTGAACGGGGTGGGGCAACTGGTGCAGCTGGGCCTTGAGCGCGGTCGGTCCACCCGGGCCGATTTGAAGGTGGGCGTGTGCGGAGAGCATGGCGGCGATCCGCGCTCGGTCGTGTTCTTCCACGACACCGGGCTCGACTACGTGAGCTGCTCCCCCTTTCGCGTGCCGATTGCACGGTTGGCCGCAGCCCAAGCGGCGCTCTCAAGGGCTTCCGGGAGATAAAGATCAGCAACGAATCCCGGGGTTAGCGAAGCGGGGATTGGCGGTGGTTGCGACTAGGACAAAAATTCGAAGTCAGTTTAGCCGTTGCGGCGCTTGGAGTTGTCTACGACGACATCTGCACCAGCCCACTCTACGCCTTCCGTGAATCCTTGAGCGTGCGTTCGCTCGAGCCTACGCAGGCAAGCGTGTTCGGCATTTTTTGGCTCATCTTCTGGACCATTGTCGTCGTGGTCACGGTGAAATACGTCGCGTTTGTAGCACACATACTTCACTTGCCTGCAAATCTTCCAAGAGCACTGCTGGTGCCGTTGAGCGGGCGTGTTCGAGCAACGTCACGCTCTCCAGGACAGCGCCCGCGCTTTGCCTTGTCGCAGCCGTCGGGGTCAACAGGCTATTCTTTATGTACAATAACCTAAGCCGGCGTAGCCGGAACCAAAGATCGTGATCTAAAAGATCGTGATCTACGCTTGTCCCACGACTGCCCGCAAGCTAAGTATTGGCGCTGGTGGGCGGATCGTTAAAGAAATCTTGTGCATTTTGCAAAAGAGTTTACTGGTAAGAGACTAAGAACATGAGGAGCGAAAGACATGAGCAAAGGCATGGACAGGAAGAGGGAAGGCAAGAAGAAACCAGCTAAGACTATAGAGGAAAAGAGAGCCACGAAGAAGGACAAAAAGCAGGGCCGGCGGGCCTGAGTCAATGACACTGTCTGGTGCAGCATCTCCGGACTCCCAACCCACTTCGAAGAGGATCCCCAAAATGGCCAAACCCAACTATGAGTTAGCGAAGCGCCAGAGAAGTCTCGCCAAGAAACAGAAGAAACAAGAAAAGCTACGACGGAAGTCGACAACAAATGATATCCCGGCCACCGAGAGCTCCCCCGGGCTACCAGCCGACGAGAAGACCACCGCCCCCTAGGGCGTGTACGGACCGTGCTTGCGAAGCCACAGGTAGGGGAGAAAGCACAGCCCACAATCTCGGCGAGTGCAGTGGTGACGAACAGCAAGGCGGTTTTCAGCACAGCCAGGCTCTTCAGTGGCCGTGCCCATAGTGTACATCCGGGAAATATGGATGCGAATGCCTCAGTGGCCGGCGCCGGGTGCCCGGTTGAAGTGTTTCCAAAAAAGCTCCCGCAGGCCGAGGTCGCTTTAAAAGCAGTCTACGACCCGACCCGAACGCGCTTGACGTTGTGTGCCCACCTCATCGATGATCGCATACGAACGTGTGTAAGCAATTAAGCTCATGTTTTTGGTTCGCCATAGCTAGGCGCGTCCTCGAGGAGCTCTTTCTGCTAAGCGGGCTCCTGCCAGAACTCCAAACCCTGTTTGCCTGCGAGTTGATGGATAGCCAGCCACGCACCGTTTGCGGCTGTGCCGATCCGCTGACCGACGGTTGCCAAATGGGTGGGGGCTGCAAGACCCACGATGGCGTTCGCGGCAGCGAGGACTGTTGTCAGGTTTTAATCGGTAAACTTTCCGATGTTGCGGCTGCCGGGGCGGTCGCGCCCGGTGCTCAGGCCGCAATACTCGATCCACTTCAACTGCCGACATTGCTGCTGCCCAATGCGGCTGTGGAGTTAGAGGCAAGCATCACCAGAGTCAAGGTGTCGGCTGTACCGAGAGGAGCGGCAATGGCGCGCACCACGTCTCTGCGGCGTTGCCACGGCCCGTCCGGGAGTCGCTGATGGCCCGCGAGCGAGAGCAGCCGCGCACGCTCCGTCTCCTCGTCGCGTACAGCGGCACCGACCTGCGGCTCCTCGACCGGCAGAGCGTCGAGATGATCCCGCCTCCCGCCGACGAGCCTGTCGGCGAGCAGCGGTCGGGCTTCTGGCTCGAGCTCCGGGACGAAAAGGGCGAGACCCTCTACAGCCGGGTGACGCAGAACCCGATCCGTTTCTCGGCGGAGCTGCTCACGGACGACCCCCAGCGTCCGGTTGCCCGAACAGAGCTGGGCGAGGTGCAGGGAGAGTTCGTCCTCCACGTGCCGGACCTCCCCGAGGCGCAGGCGCTCGTCTTCATGAGCACCCCCGCCGGGCTCGCCGCGCTCGGGGAGGCCGCCTCCGAGGTGGCGCGGCTCGACCTGAGACAGCCGTCCCAAGGGAAGCCGACGGCTGAGTGAGCACCGCGGACGGAACGGTCGTCGGCACGACGAAGATCGTCGATCACGGCTCCGCGGCGAGCCGCTTCAACCTCGTCATCCTCTCGGACGGCTACCGCCAGGCGGAGCTCGGCCAGTTCGCCGCCGACGCGCAGCAGTTCGTGAACCGTCTGTTTTCCACCGCGCCCTTCGACCAACTCCAGTGCGCAATCAACGTCTACCGGGTCGACGTCAGCTCGACCGACAGCGGTGCCGACGACCCCACGGCGTGCGGCGGCACCGGCGCCACGCCCGCGACGTACTTCGACGCATCGTTCTGCAACGCAGGCATCCAGCGACTCCTGCTCGTCAACACCACGACGGTCGTGAACGTCCTCAGCGCGCAGGTGCCGCAGTGGCACCAGGCGCTCGTAATCGTGAACAGCGCGATCTGGGGCGGAGCAGGCGGGACGATCGGAACGACCTCGAAAGCGGCCGGGTGGGAGGGCATCGCGATCCACGAGATGGGTCATTCCGCCTTCGGCCTTGCGGACGAGTACGAGTACTGGGCGGGGTGCGGCATCGACACTACCCAGAACGTCTATACGGGGCCAGAGCCGATGCAGCCGAACATCACCGCGGACAGCAACCGGGCGACGATCAAGTGGGGCGACCTGATCGCGGCGTCGACGCCGATGCCGACGACGTCGAACGCGGACTGCACGCAGTGCGACTCGCAGCTGAGCCCGGTTCCGGCCGGCACAGTGGGCGCGTTCGAGGGCGCCGGGTACTTTCACTGCGGCTTGTTCCGGCCCGAGTTCGACTGCATGATGCGGAACCTGACGGGCTTCTGTGCGGTCTGCCGCCGCCGGATCACGCAGACGCTTACGCCCTTCCTCCCGACTTGCACCGCGCCGATCTTCGGCGGCTCCTCGGCGATCGTGTGCCTGTTCAGGACAATCGTGTTCGGCATCCTGATCGCGTTCCTCGGCGTGCTGTTGCTCTTCCTGCGGGTGCTGTGCCGCCTCGGGGTGAGGAGCGCGTGCGGCCAAGCCGGCTCCGTCGCGTGCCAGATCGCCCAGCTGCGCTTCCGGATCACGCGCTGCCGGAGCGGCAATACCGACCCCTGCGTGGCGCTCTAGCGCCGCCCAGGACTCGGTACGAGGTATGCCGGGGTCAGCACTTCCTCGGTGGCTCTTTCAGCCGCTAGCGATTGGGCGCCTCGTGGCGCACTAACTTATTGATTTCTTGGTTATTGGTCGGGGCAGAGGGATTTGAACCCACGACCCCCTGCTCCCAAAGTAGATCGACATAGGTGCCTGGATGTAATTAGGAATCATATAGATACAGTGCATTTACCCCAAAATGGGTTTCGTCCAATACTGTTGTTAATCGCGGGAAACGCGGGCAGAACACTGGATCTCGCAGTCGAGATAAAGCCGCGTGGTCTCAGCATCGCGGTGCCCGAGCAGCGCTTGCGGATCGACCCGGCATCGCGCAATTGTTTTGCCCCGAGGACACGGATCTCATGGAAGCTGGGTCGCTTGGTCGGGTCCTGCGGGAACAGTGCGGGATCGGCGACGTCGCGCGCGGTTTCTTAAACCCGCGCGATAAGGAAGCCGGGGCCAGCTTCTTGCCGCGGCGCGCCTTGTTCGCGCACCGGAGCACACCCCCTCGCTCTTGGCGTGCTTGAATACGAGCAAGAGCAGGGAGCGGTAGGCGCGCGCGGCGCGGGGAGAATAGCCGCGCGGAAATGCGCGACGTGTTGGGTTGTGATGTCGTCCGCCATCAGGCCCGCGAAATGGCGACTCACGTGCCGGAGGATGCGTTGATATTCCTTTAGCGTCGTCTTGGATAGTCCCAGCGTGCGTAATAGCAAGCGATCCTCCGACGCCAGCGCCTACCGGTCATTCAAGTTAGTTGAAAGCGGTTATTCGACGGGCGCAACCGATCGCCGGCGCGCAAAGCGCGACGGGAACCGAATAGCGACAGTGTTCGGCGCTCTGGTAGACGCTAGGGTCACGTCGCTTGATTGCTGATTAGGGAGGCAAGCCGCCAGAGCAGAAAACCCAACATAGCACAAGCGATGCCGCAGCCAACTGCGAGTACTTTGAGCTGACGTGCACGTGCTACCGCCGCCTCGCCGATGATGACTGGCGTATCGCGAATGACGCGATGTCCCGGTGGTGGAAACTCTCGTGCCCGGAGAACCTTTGCGCCGAGCGACCAAAGGTAAGCCGCGAGCGTCAGCAGTGGTACAAATACTAGGGTGGCGACAACGAGAAAAATAAATTGCAGTCGCTGCGCCGATTCTCTTGGCTCGGCCAATATCCAGTCGCGCAGTGGAATACGATACCGCTCAAAGGCCAAGATCAGCAGCGCCCCTACAACTGCGGCGACGCTTAGGAGAAGCACAGCATGACGTCGGGCATCGGGATGAGTTCTACGGACGTCCGTCATTTCTGCTGCAGTCTAACGTGTCTAGATCACCTTTGCGACGTGCAGCGACGAGATTTGCGCGTACGTATACGGCGAGGGATTAATTGTCATGGCGCCTGATCAATATACGGATTCCAAAACTTGCCAAGATCACACACTTAATCCCAAATATCCAAAAGAAAAGCGCAAATCGCGGTGCCCCGAAAAATACCCGATAAGCACCGTCACAAGAGGCGTATGCTCTCACCTTCCCAGTCTCGCCTCGTGCGCGGCCAGCAGCTCTGCAATCTCGTGAAAGCCTGCCTTCTCGGCAATTTCTCGAGGCGCCCCGCAGTCGTCGATTCGTGTTCGGAGGCGTGGGTCCGCACCGGCCTCCAGCAGAAGCTCGACGGCTGGCAGATTGCCTTCGCTCGCAGCCATGTGCAACGGCGTGTAATCGTTGAGGCCGCTGATTGGGATCGGCCCCGAACGACAGAACGACAGCAGTAGCTTGATGATGTCGGCGACGTCCGGTCTTTCTGGAGCCCTTGGCTGGGCCCGGCTGCACGACAACGCTGTAATTAGTGGTGGAAAACCGGCGTGATCCTGCGGGTTGGGATCGGCGCCAATCTCGAGCAAAGTACGGATGAACGACAACGGGCTATGGTAAATCGCGTACTCGAGGCACGAGCCTATCGTGAGTGGCATCGGGCCGTTGGCAGGCTCGCTGGATCATCGACAGCGCTCTGCAACGCGGTAAGATCACCCGTGCGAAAAGCGCCGTCGATCTTCTTGAATGTCTCGTATTCCGCGCATCGCTCCGCATCTGACTTCATCTCGGCGTTTATTCCTCATGGTTTGGGTTTCAACGCTGCAGCCAATTCCAGCATGCCGCGTTCCACTGCCAGATCATGGGCTGTCTTGCCAGCGAACCCCGGAGAACCGGTTCCCCGCAATGAGAGATCTGACCCAGCGTTCACCAGCCCGTGTAGGATGTGCTGAGGAACGAAGCGCATCGTTCGAGTTATTCACCCGCGCAAACGTCGAATATTCCCTCGCAACCCCAGCCAGTGTAGCGTGCGCCATGCGCACGAAACGAGAAAGTGGACTTCAATCGTGCGCCCGGCGCACGCTACGCTGGCTAGCATCAAAGGCGGCATGCCTGGTACGGAATTGAACCGCCGACACGGGGATTTTCAGGCACTAGGACAAACTAAGAAGATCAATAGGTTAGTAGGCTTTATCCGAATATACACCCGATTTACACCCCTTTTTTCCTCAGTTAGTTACGTGTTAAGCCGAGAAATATTAGGAAAGAATAATTCGCTTAGGAATGCTCACACACTACTTAGCGCGTTGTGCCAACAGCAGCGGTCTTTTAATCCGTTGGTCGATGGTTCAAATCCATCACGGCCACAGCCGGCGTTTCGTGCGCCATGCGCACGAAACGAGAAAGTGGACTGCAATCGTGCGCACGGCGCACGCTACGCTGCTGAGCGGCCACGAACCGCGTTACCGGTTGGTGGCTACCGGCATCGCACCAGATACGGTGATCGGGCACTATTTCAATCTCAGACCTCTGAGGTTGACAGTCATGACATCCGCGAATGCCTCGCCTACAATCACTCGCTCGGCAGCGGAGGTGGCAGAAAAAAACGATCGCTTCCCGCCTTGATGGCGGCAAGCCCTCATTCAGTGGTAGAAAACAAGAGAGATAGCGAGAGCAGAATAAGGCAATGGAGCGGCACGGCCGTCCCTCCCTCAAAAAGACGCAGCGTCTCCGGTTCCGAATCGAACCGGAGACGCTTGAGTGGATTTTTATTTCTTGGATTTGGCGGAAGCGCGCTTGGCCGGCGCCTTTCTGCTGGCGGAGACCGGGCGCTTGGTGCTCATTGCGACCGCTTTCCTGCGGGCGGGGGCGGGCCGCTTAACCGTCTTAGAAACTGCCTTTACCATCTTTTTCACTTTCGTTGCCATTCTATATCACTCCCATCGACTCGTGTTATTCCGCTTCCAT
>JBOIEE010000237.1:0-7230 GCA_050740975.1 Gammaproteobacteria bacterium
GAGGACGAGATCCAGAAAGCCTTGGAGCGCAAAGTCGAATTGAAGTCGGGCGGGTATGTCATCATCGACCAAACGGAAGCCATGACCACGGTGGATGTGAACACCGGAGCCTTTGTTGGCAGCCGCAACCTGGAGGAAACCATCTTCAAGACCAATCTGGAAGCGGCGCAAACCATCGCGCGTCAGTTGCGCCTGCGCAATCTCGGGGGGATCATTATCGTCGATTTCATCGACATGTCCGATCCGGAGCATCAGCGCCAAGTTTTAAAGGCACTCGAGAACCACCTTGCGCGCGACCACTCCAAAGTAGGGATCAGCGAGATCACGTCCCTGGGGTTGGTGCAGATCACCCGCAAGCGAACGCGAGAAAGCCTGGAGCATACCCTCTGCGTAGCATGCCCGACCTGTCACAGCCGGGGCTCCATCAAATCCGCCGACACGGTGTGCTACGAGATATTTCGGGAAATCTTGCGTGAAGCGCGTCAATACGAAGCACAAAAACTGCTGGTGGTGGCCTCGCAGGCCGTGGTCGATAAGTTTCTCGACGAGGAATCGAGCAGCGTGGCCGAGATCGAGGAGTTGATCGGCCGGCCGATAAAGTTTCAGGTGGAGCAACTCTACGGGGTAGAACAATACGACGTCGTCTTGTTATGACCCCACCCCTGCCAGCGGGAGGGAAGGGACTGCGTAATTCTATGCGTAATTGACTGATTCTTCCTTTAACTTAGGCGCAGAGCATTGGCGATCACAAAACGCACGCTGAAGCGCCTAGCCATCATCGGCTTCGTGCTCACGACCGGCTTGGCCGGAGCTATGGGCAATGTGTGGTTGCGAGCCCAAGACTATCGCTCAGAGATTGAGGCCTGGGCCGCACGCGTGTATGGGCAACCTATCTCTATCGGCGCTTTAGAAACCGATTGGCGCCGACGGACTGTTCAGTTGCGTAATGTACGCCTGCAGGGCGGCGCCGAAGCACCACGGGTAGAGCAGATACGGCTGCGCGTCAACCCGCTCGCGAGTCTGTGGAAAGGCAGCCCACGGTTGTCACAGGTTCAGCTTTCCGGTCTTACGCTAACCCTGGTGCGCGAGCTCGACGGCCACGTTCGGGTGCGTGGGATCGCATCCCGGGACGATGAATTCTTGGATTGGGCATTGCAACAGCCCGAAATCGTGATCGAGGACTCGCAGCTTATCTGGGAAGACCGAAAGGCGGCTAGAGATCCTTTAGCTCTGAGACAGATCGGGTTGCGTATTTACAACAGCGGCACGCATCACCTCATCACGGCGTCCACGAGCTTACCGCAGGACCTAGGCGACGGAGTCCGGATCGGCGGGCAAGCCGAAGGAGAACTCCTTGATACCGGCTGGAGCGGCGAAGTGTCTCTGGAGGCCGAAAACGTGCGCTTCGCTGGGCTGGGAGCCTACCTCGGGATCGGGGAATTTAAGCAGGGTAGGTTTAACCTGCGCTCCCGCAGCGGCTGGCGGGACGGGCGCCCAATACGCCTAAACGGCGGATTCGATGTGTTCGGATTTAGCGTCCATGATGAGCGCACGGAGATCTCGGCCCGTGGCGGGTTCACCGGCTCCTACCGCCGCGATGGTTGGGTTGCAACCGTCGATCCTATTCGCGTTCGCACGCCCCGCGGTGCATGGCCTAAGACCAAGCTCACCGTGTTGCTTGGCGATGCCAAAACCGGCGCTAAGCGGAGCGCTTTGTTACGCGCAGAGTACCTTCGCTTGCAGGATATTGATCCCGTTCTTTCGCTAGTTGTGCCAAGGCTAGGCGAGCAGCTGCAGCCGGTGCGCAGCGGCGAGTTGCGAGACTTGGATCTCGTCTACTTGCCCGAACGCAGCCAGCTTCTTTACCGAGGCGAGTTTAGCAAGCTCGTGATAGCTCCTTCTGTGGGTTCGGTTATCGAGGAAGCAGCCGGAACGGTAGTGGGCGGTCAATCGCTCGCCAAAATTCACCTTTCAAGTGGTTTGGTGCGACCCGCACTTTCGCAGGGTGCCATCGCTCTCACCAACGGGGAGGTGCGTTGGCGACGCGATGTGGGGGTGGACATTGCCAGATTGCATCTGGTTTCCGGCCACCCCAGACTAAACGCTGACGTATCCGGCAGGTTGATGTGGCACCAGAACGCGCGCCCATCGGTTAAGGCCAGCGCCGCTTTCTCCATGGACGGAGGAGCCTATTGGCTGGCTTGTTTGCCCGCCGAGTGGATCCCCCGAGGCGCCCGCCATTGGCTCAACGCAGCATTACCAAGCGGACGCATTACCCGCGGCAGGCTGGCATTTAACCAGCCCGCCGAGAGAAAACGGTCCTTGAACGTACACCTGACGCTGGAAGACGCGACGCTTGCCTACGCCTGTTGGAAATCCGCACCGAGCTGGGGAAACCTGCTCGGAGAGATATCGCCATCAGTTATGCTGGAGGCTTCGCGGCAGAGCTCGCTCTGCTCACAGGTAAGGCGGGATCAGGCCTTACTCAGGCCACGATCCGACTGGGCGATACCCGCTCTCCATCAACCCAAGCAACCCAAGCGCCGGCGCCAATCTATGTAACGGGAGAGCAAAAGCAGCTCGACCTTGGAGAATGGTTATATTTTTTCAAAACATCGAAAATCGGCGGCACAATCTTGCCGACTCAGCAAATCGCCCTTGAGATTCGTATTCACCAACTCGAACTGTTCGGGCACACGGTTTCCGACCTGAGTGTGCGCGTACAGCGCGAGCAAGAAAACTGGCAAGTGGATTTCGACGGCGCTTCGGTGCGAGGCCAAGCAACTGTTGCGAACTCTGCGTCAAGTATACGCATGCACCTGGAACGTCTTAATCTCGTCTCCAGCGCGCAGCGACGGTTAAGCCGCGACATCGATCCCGCCCGTCTTCCCGCTTTATGGGTGCACTGCGATCAGTTTCAGTACAACGGCATGGATCTCGGGAAGATGGCGCTGTATAGCGCACCACACGCGAGTGGCATGAGGGTGAAGGCGCTATCATTCACCGCCCCTGATCTGCAGATCGATGCCAAAGGAAGCTGGGACCTCGTTCGGGGGCGGCACGCCACAACACTCGAAGCTACCTTGAAGGGGCAGGACTTGAGCGCCGTAATGAAGCGCCTGGCTTTTGATATGAGGGCCATGGAGGCAAGCGAAACAGAAGCCGAGATGCGGCTGCGCTGGCTTGGGACACCCACCGCATTCGGCATCGATAAGCTCAACGGGAAGATATCGCTGGGTATTACGCAGGGGAGATTGTTGGATGTAGAGCCGCGGATCGGGCGCATATTCGGGCTGTTAAGTTTTCAATCGCTGCAGCGCCGCCTGTCTCTGGATTTCGACGATCTGTTTAAAAAAGGATTTGCCTTCGACCGGATAACTGGAAACTTCCAGCTCGATGGCGGCAATGCGTATACCAGCGATTTGACCATGGTCGGACCATCGGCCCGGGTAGCAATCAGCGGACGCATTGGCCTCGCGAGACGCGACTACGAACAAGTGGCCACGGTAACGCCGGAGCTCGCAAGCAGCCTTCCGGTTGCCAGCGCCTTGTTTGGTCCCGTGGGGGCGGGGGTGGGCGCCGCCCTGTTACTGGCCGAACAAGTCTTTGACTCGCTGCCGGAACGCATAGATGGCCTAGTACGCCGGCACTACACGATCACTGGCCCCTGGGAGCGCCCGATGGTGAAAACGTTAAAGACGCAAAAGCGCCAATGAGCTAAGAAGTGCCTCCTGGCCGATAGGGATCGGCGACCCGTGGCTACAGAACCACAAGAAAACGCGCCGCCTAGCCACACTAAGACACCCCCGTGACACGAGTACCTGACTTACCGGTTGCCGCTTTGATACGCGTGAGGAATCGGTTGAGAAATGCCATTAGATTCCTTATGCTCTACCTTTATATCGTGAATCGACGGGAGAGCTATGTCTGCTTGCCCTTTTTCCCTATCAAAACTTCACGGCCCTCAGGGGCTTACGGATGAGGATCGAAGCTACGAAGGCTCTCGCTACGCGGACGTCAAAGCCGCCCTGCTCGAGAATCCCTACCAGAACGTGTGGGGAGCCGACGGAAACGACCCCTTCCCGGTTTACCTAGCGACCATAGGCCAGGCCTATCAGGGATCTTTGCCCGGCGGAGGTCCGGACCGCCTTCGCGCCGCTTCGGCGCGCACCGTTGACTCGCGCGCGGATTTGCGTTGGGGCGAAGACCAGAAAGGCTTCCGCCGCATCCTACACCCCAACGGTATCTGTCTGTTCGGCCAGTGGGAGATCCGCGAGGACAACCCCTACTCCGGATATTTCAAGAAAGGAAGCCGGGGCGTCATCATCGCCCGCTTCTCGCCGAACACAAAAACCCAGCGGGGGGAGCCGAAGTCGCTCAGCCTTGTCGGTAAGATCTACCCCACTACCGATGAAAACCACCCGGATCCCCTGGTCCCGGCGAATTTCTTTACTCAGGAGGATTTCGGCAACGAACGGACGCGATACCTCAACGACGCAGAGCTGCGCAATGCCCCCAACACTACCTCATTTCGCCGCGGTTTGGAGGCGCTCATCCTGCTCCGTCAACTCATGGTCTTCCGCTCGGTGGACAAAGTGCAGGACGTGCGCCAGCTGCACGAAATCGCCGAGCTCGGCAAACCCGAAAGCGAACCAACCAAGGCCCCTGAGTTCATGCAATTGAAGATGACGCCCGGCCAGCCCCGCATCGAGGGCGGAGACGATCTCGATTTCCGCGACGAAATCTATGCGCACGTCTTCGAGCGCGACGATCCCCGACCGAACGGTACGCTTCGCTTCGACATCTTTACTTCCGACCGGGGCCGCACCAAAGGGTTCTCCGCCTTCAAGCGGGTCAGCGTCGAAAACTGGCAGAAGATTGGCGAGATCAGTTTCGACAACTGTGTGGCTTCTTATAACGGCGATCACGTCATCCATTTCCATCATCCAAACTGGCGCGACGACCGCAACGATCCTGCCACCACAGTGCGGGTGGGTGGCAAACGCGTAGATCCTTGAGCATAGGGTAGCACCGTTCGGGCGGCAGGCCGTGCTTGACTGCTCCTCCTTTCGCTAAAGCGATAAGCCGTAATAACGATGCCCATGAAGGGATTGGTTGGATATTTTATCACCCGCTGGGTGGATCTCGTCTCTCGCCACGCCATAGTGACGCTATTGCTCTGCACCGTGGCTGCGGTGTCCAGTGTTCTATACGCCCGCGAGCACCTCGGCATTAACACCGACACTGCGGGCATGTTCTCCGATAAGCTCCCGTGGAGAAAGACCCAAAAGGAGTTCGAGCAAGCCTTCCCTCAATACGACGACACCTTGACCATCGTGGTGGAAGCGGTGACGCCCGATCTGGCGGCTCATGCCAGCCGTCTTCTTAGCGCCAAACTAGCCGAGGAGCACGCCTTTATCGAGTGGGTGTATCGACCCGACGGGGGCTCGTTCTTCGAGCAAAACGCTTTGCTGTTCCTGGATCAAGACGAACTGGAAGATCTCGCCGATCAGCTGGCTGAGGCTCAGCCACTGCTCGCCAAATTAAGTCAAGATCCCAGTCTTCGCGGCCTGTTCTCCGTGCTGGGCACGGCCCTGGAAGAACTGCAGGAAGGCACGGCCATCGAATTAGCGCCCGTCCTTAAGCGGGTTACACAGGCCGTGGATGCCGCGCTTGCGGGCCGATTTTATCAACTCTCCTGGCAGGAGCTGATGCTGGGAAGAGACGCTAAGCGCAGCGAGAAAAGGCGTTTCATCATTGTCCGTCCGAAACTGGACTTTAGGCGCTTGTTTGCCGCTGGCCCGGCCATAAACAAGATCCGTAACTTATCCGCTAAGCTGGGATTGGATCTCGCGCATGGGGTGCGGGTGCGGATCACCGGGGCGCTCGCCCTCTCGCACGAAGAGCTAAAGAGTCTGGGCGAGGGCATGGTGATCTCCAGTATCTTATCGCTGGTGCTGGTGGGTTTAGTGGTCCACTTCGGGTTGCGTTCCGCGCCTCTGGTCATTGCCAGCATGCTTACCTTAGTGGTAGGGCTCACCTGGACCACTGCCTTTGCGGCATTCGCGGTGGGGTCCCTAAACCTAATCTCGATCGCCTTCGCCGTGTTGTACATCGGGCTTGGAATCGACTATTCGGTGCATTTTTGCCTGCGCTATCGCGAGCTGGTGGCTCAAGGCGCAAGTCATGCCAGTGCGATGTCGCAGGTTCCCAAGGATGTCGGAAAATCGCTGGCTCTTTGTGCCATCACCACCGGCGCTGGATTTTTCGCATTTATCCCGACCAAATTCTCCGGGGTGTCGGAGCTCGGACTTATTTCCGGCACCGGGTCGTTTATCAACCTACTGGCGACGCTGACGTTACTGCCGGCGTTGCTGCGCCTGATGCCCCTCGCGCCTGGCCGTGTCGCTCCCCTTGGACAAACGGATCGATCCACGCTGGGGTCCCGACTCAGAACCCTTCCTACCCGTTTTCGCAAAACGGTGCTCGCGATCGCTGCCGTCCTTGCGCTGGCATCGGCGGTCGCGCTGCCCTACGCGCGGTTCGACTACAACCCCTTGAATCTGCGGGATCCCAACACGGAATCCGTGCAAACCTACCGCGATCTGCTGGCGGACAGCGCAACCTCTCCCTGGACCGCCTCGGTGCTGGTAAAGGACAAGGCGCAAGTGGCTTCCCTTAAAGCGAGACTGAATCGATTACCGAGCGTAGACGAGGCCATTGCCCTAGACGATTTCGTGCCGAAAAATCAGCAAGAAAAACTCGCATTAATCGAGGAGATCGCCCTTACGTTGGGTCCCGAGGCGGCTATTTCGGGCCGGGAACGGCCACCCATTCCAGAGGAGCAGAAACAGGCCATCGCGGATCTGGAGCAGAAGCTTGCGAGCTTTCTCGCCAGCGACCCTTCGCACCCCATCGCCGAGCTTGCTATACCCCTGCGTCAGTCCTTGCAGCAGCTCGCGGCAACACTGCGCACCCCTGGAGAGGTGCCCGAGAAGCTCGTGGATCGCTTAAACAACAGCCTGGTCTCTGCTTTACCGGAGCAAATGCGGGTGCTGAACGTGGCCTTGACCGCCCAAGCAGTAAACCTCGGCACTTTGCCCAAAAGCCTGGTAGAACGCTGGCGTACACCCGATGGACGTTACAAAATCGAGGTCTTTCCCAAGCAAGATCTCAACGACAATACGGCCTTGCGGCATTTTGTCACCGAGGTTCGCAGCGTGGCGCCTA
>JBOIEE010000238.1:0-20146 GCA_050740975.1 Gammaproteobacteria bacterium
GCGCACGCCTTCTATCGCTCGCTCGGCTACCGCGAGGTGGGCCTGCTCCCCAGATACTACAGAGCCCAGGAAGCCGCTATCCGCATGATGCGTCAACTGCGGGCGCTGCGATGGTCCGAGCTTTCCAACAAGCAACGCCTAACACCTCCTTTTTTGTCGAACTAGCGACCCTATTTTCAGATCGCCTCCGGTTACTTTATCGGATTGTCTTCCTTCATCGCGCCGCTTTCAAAATCAGCGCGGTAAGTCGGTTCTTGACTTACCCGGGCTTGGCTCCCTTGGAGCTATTCCGGTATATTGTTACCCAACTATAACAATAGCACGAAAACCTTCAAAACCGGCCGGCCTGTGAACCATGAAGCCTGGGCGCCTTGCGTTTTGCGTGTTTGCGTCGCTCGCTACGCTGGCTAGCGGGGTTTGTCTCGGGGAACCGTCGGTAGGGGCTTTAGGCGATATGGACGCTTCCGTTGTTTGTATCGAAAGCTTTTACCGTGACGGCGTGGTACGAATGGGCAGCGGATTTGTGGTCGCTCCAGGAGTGATAGCGACCGTCTCCCACCAAATCAATGCGGCAAGCCGAATCGTCGTCTATTTCGCGCATGAGAAAACACAGGAAGCCAAGCTCTGGGCCAGCGCGTCCGGATCCGATGTCGCCTTGCTGACTATCCCTAAGCGCACCGCCGCAGACCTCTCTCTAGAGACGGATCGCCCAAGCTCAGGGGAGGTCGTGTTTACAATAGGTTGTCCATTTGGGCTTCATCATGCGGTCACCCAAGGTGTCGTAAGCGATCCGGACCGCCTGATAAATGGCAAGTCGTTGATCCAAACAAATGCGCCGATTAACCCCGGAAACAGTGGTGGACCGCTAATGAATAAAAGAGGCGCTGTGTTGGGGCTGGTGCATGGGTTCCTCAAAGAAACCGGCGGGATCCATTTCTCTGCAGGAGCCGAGGAAGGCACTGCTTCGAAACAGCAGGGCCTCGCGGTACCCGCGCGCGAAGTGATCGCCCTAATGGAGCAAACCGGCCTTAATAGGAAAGGCTCGGATGCCCCGAATATCGCTGAACTGTGGCAACAGGCGACCGTCGCCACGAATCCAAGTACCCGAATTGCCCTATACCAAGAAATCACTCAGCGTGCTCTGTGGCTGACGGAAGCCGTCTATAACCAGGGGACCGCCTATTTCGAAGCGGGCGATTATGTA
The DNA here is from genome assembly GCA_050740975.1 of Gammaproteobacteria bacterium. GTDB lineage: Bacteria > Pseudomonadota > Gammaproteobacteria > JBOHHR01 > JBOHHR01 > JBOHHR01. Next base: position 1,205 of record JBOIEE010000238.1, read on the forward strand.
CGGGCGCAGCAACACTATCAAATCGCCGTGCGCCAGCGCCCCGACTACTACCAGGCCTATACAAATTTGGGTCTCGTGTTGCACAAGATCGGCGAACAGCGTAAAGCCAAGAAAGCACTCATCAAAGCCATTACCCTCAATCCTCGGTATGCCCTCGCGTACCTCAACCTCGGTATCGTCTATCAGCAGGGATTCGGGGACAAGGAATCGGCGCGCCGCTCGTTTCTGCGGTTCCTGGAGCTCGATCCGAAGTCAACACAGGCGCAACAGGTTCAATTCTGGCTAAAGGCGGTACCGGCGTCGGCGCCCTTGCCCTAGCCCCAGTGTTCTTATACACCCTTTTTGGGGTGGACTTTTATTCCAACGTGATCGCCACCGGATCCAGCAGCAGATCGACTGGGAATATCGGCGCTGGCCTCGACTTCGACCGTCACGAGCAGATCATGGTAGCCATCTTTTTTTAACACCATCTCGTATTCGCCCGGCGCAAATTCAACCTGGGTCGGGGTGACGCCGATGAACTCCCCACTCGCCAATAGAGCAACCGCGCCAGCAGGCTGTGAGCTAATCCGCACATATCCTTTGTCGGGCGAGTTCTTGAACAGACCAAACTGCATTGCCCCCAGCGTCAGCACCAAGGCTGCGATAGTAGCGATAAGCGGCCTGCGATTATGTGGTCGTCGCCGTTTAGGTGGGGCACGCCAGGAAATCACAGTAGTGTCATCCGCTTGGTTACCGGGCGTCCCAAGGGTAGAGCGTATGGCATCCAGGAATTCGATCGCGCTCCTGTAGCGACGGCGGGGATCCTTAGCCATCGCCTTCGACACGAGGGCATCGAATGCCGGGGGCACCTGCGGATTAAGCTTGGATGGCGGCAGCGGTTTGAGACCAATCGTCCGCTGCCTGACGGCCATTTTATCGTCGCCAGCAAACGGTTTCTCGCCGACCAGCAGTTGATAGAAAATGACCCCCGCCGAGAAGATATCGGTGCGATGGTCCAGGGGCTCACCCAGCCACTGTTCGGGGGACATGTAATTCGGCGTTCCCAACACGTCCCCGAAATGGGTTAGGTTAGAGGTATCGATCTTGGCGATCCCAAAATCGGTGATCTTAATCGACCCGTCCTGCATGACGATGATGTTGGACGAGCTGATATCCCGGTGCACGATATGATGGCGATGTGCGAAATCAAGGGCGTCCAGCAGTTGCAGCATGATTTGGGTGACCGTTTTGAGGTCATAGCGTACTCGTTTATCCAGACAGTCCTGCAACGTAGGCCCCGGCGCGTACTCCATCACGATGTAGGGTATGCCTTGTTCTTCGCCAAATCCGTGGACCGCGACGATCTTAGGATGTATCAGGCGTCCTGCCGACCTCGCCTCGACCCGAAAGCGCGCTAATATCTGCTCGCGTTTGTTCTCTGGAAGTGCTTTACGCAAGGTTTTGAGGGCAACCGTCTGGTCGACATCGGGATCATAGGCTTTGTAAACCACACCCATGGCGCCTTCGCCAAGCACTCCTTCGATTCGATAAGGTCCAAGTCGTTCTAGCATGGGTTAAAGATCTTATGCCATCAACCTAGATTTCATTGATGTTATGTGGTTATTATTGCCAAGCGTGACGCTGGGGCAAGCGTGGTGACGGGTGGGTTCAAAAGGGCTGTTTCGACCGAGCAACATCCGAGAAGCGCGATCAGGCGGCGCCTCGGGTGCCGCACATTCCCCATGAACGATTGGGGGTGCGGGCCAGGGCGCCAGACAAAGATCTGTCTAACACCGTTTACTAAGGGTCTTACCATGAAACAGAGCTACCGATTCTTGTTGCTCTTGCTGGTCGCAAGTGCATGTCCTGCAACATCGGCCGCGTTGGGAAAAGGGGGTTTGATCCCCAACTTCAGTTTGCTAACGATAGACGGCCGGACCTATACCACAAACGAGGTTGCAAAGGCAGATTTGGCTGTATTGTATTTCTTCTCGACCAAATGCAAACCCTGTGCGGCGGGTTTGACGCGGCTGCAGAAAATTACGGGTGAGCTAAAGGAGAAGGCTACACTGGTGCTGGCGATCGGAAAACAAAGCACAAGCGAGTTGCACGCTTATGCGGCGAAGTTGGGCTTCCGCCTTGAGGTTGCGAGCGGCGATCAGCGGACACTGCGCGCGTTTCAAGCCGAGCACGTCTACCCGACTGCATATGTCTTGGGACCGGGAGGTAGAGTACTGGAAGCGTTACAAGGCGACCATGCCGGGACCTCCGCCCTGCTCCTATCTCTGGCGGAACGGGAGCAGCAGCGTGAAAAGCCCGGTGCGGCCAAGGCAATATACGCTTCCATGAAGGCAGAAGGTGACCAAAGTGGGATTGCTCAATCCGGTATGGGATACAGTTTTTTGAAGGAGGGACAGCTTGCGGCGGCTGAAAGCAGCTTTCGCGACTTGGCTAACAGCCCCCAAGTACAGCTAGCGGTCAGAGGTCATGAAGGCCTTGCGCAGACTCATTACCAGCAAGATCGTTTCGATGAAGCCATCGCGCAAGCAAATCGCGCTTTGAGTAAAGCAACCGATCGCGCAGTGCCTCATCTGGTTAAGGCCAAGGTACATTACCGCAACGGCAACATAGATGAAGCCGAGCAAGAGGTCGTTTTAGCCTCTGCCGAGCGCACCGTCAGTGACTTTGACTGGCAGAAAGCCGACGCTCACTATGCTAAGGCGAATCTACTCAAAAAGACCAAGCAACCGACACGCGCTATAGCTTCCTACCAGAAAGCACTCGACCACAATCCCTATTTCGTGGCGGCCCTGAGCAACCAGGGTGTCGCTTTGCAGGAGATCGGTGACGCGGAGGGGGCTGTGAAGGTGTTTACCGATCTCAAGCAGCGCCACCCCAGTGACCGCCTGGTTGACGCTTTATTAAGACAGGCTCGGGCAGCGATTGCTGAAAAGAGCGATATAGAGCGGCAACGCTATATCGATGGGCTTGCCAAAGACCTAATCCAGCAATACCAGCGTAACCAGGCTGCAGCAACCCCGCTCGATGACTGGACCTCGCCGGCGTTAGCCTTATCGATCATGGGTTTCGAAAGTCGCGGTACCGAGGATTTGATGGCGCGAAAAGGGCTAAGCACGGCTCTGCAAGAGGAACTGACCCAGGGCTTGCAATCTCTGAATATCAAGGTGGTGGAGCGCGCCATATTGGATAAGCTGCTTGGGGAGCTCAGAGTGGGTTCGCCCCCGCTGGCAGACCCTGACGCCGCGCTAAAAATAGGCCGAATAGCGGCCGCACGTTTGCTCCTTACCGGCTATGTCTCAGAAGACGGCAGAGGCGGCAAAGGCGGCAATGTAGGTATGCGGCTCATCGACACGGAGACCACAGCGATTGTGCTGCCCTTGGTGAGGAGAGAAACCGGCGCCATCGACCCGGCGGAGATCGCTGCGGATTTTAGTAAAAAGATCAGCGCGGCTATCAAAGAGAATTACCCTCTTAAAGGACGCATCGCTGAAATCGATGGCGATATCACGATCATTAACCTGGGTAAAAAGCACAGTATCGTACCGGGGATGATGTTCGACGTCCTGACTGAGGGAAAGCCCATAGAGCTTGACGGAAGGATCTTGGGATATCGAGAGGTACATGACGGTCAGATCGAGGTCACTCGAGTCGAGGACCTCGTATCCTACGCCAAGGCAACGGGTCGTGGCGGGCGTTGGGAGAAGACTCAGAAGATTATCTCTCGATAAAGCGGCCAACGGCCCATGCGAGGACTAAGCTATCTGCTAACGGGCTGGATACTTTGGGCCGGAAGCGGCGCATTGGTGAATGCGGAGCCCTTGGCGCTGGCGGTGTGGAGCTTTGAGAACAACTCCTTGATCGCAAGTGAGGATGTCGATCATTTTCAGCAAACCCTACCCGATCTCCTGTTGGCGGATCTCGGTCGTTATCCAGCGCTTCAACTCGTCGATCGGCAAAACCTGGCCAAGGCTCTGGAGGAGCAGAAACTCGGTGCGAGCGAGTTAGTCTCGGTAGAAGACCGGTTAAAACTTGGCCGCATCGTGGGCGCGTCCGCTATGCTGTTTGGCAGTTATGTCGTTGTGAACGATCAAATTCGCATCGATACCCGTGTGGTGGACGTGGAAACGTCACTTACCCGGTTTTCAAAAACTACGATAACTTCCCTGGCTTCAGTGGAGACAGAGATGCACAAGGTGGCTGAAGATCTGGGGAAAAAATTGGCGAGGCCTTAGCCCATCGCCTCGAGGTTGAAGGGGAGCCCTCGGCTGCATGAGGGTGCTCTCCGGGAACCGGGCGGACCTCGGCGGGCGAGAGTACATGCCACGAGCCTTCCGGTCCGGGCCACCCGCCGGGGACATTACCTCACCCGGTGATTACCACACCCGGGGCCTGAACGTCAGGTCAGAGAACCTGTAGGAACTGCGCGCCGAATACAGGTAACGCGTTGGCAACCGCAAAAATCGCTATGCCTGCTGTTGGGGTGATAAGGATCGAAACCAGGCAAACCCCTCCTGCTGTCCCCGAGTCCGCGGTCACGCTAATTGATTCGACAGCCACCGTGCAGAGCGCCCCCCCTTCTGTGGCGGCCAACACCTCGTCATCGAGGGGAGCGGCAGTAGTTCCTCGTAATCCGGCGAGGGCATGGAAGTCAGCCGCCATAGCGGGGGCGGCCGACAGCGCGACGGCCAACGCGCTACCTAAAAACGTGTTTTTGATTTTTATCATTGTACTTCTCTCCTAAATCAATGCCAAGTTGGAATCCGTGACTGCCGACTGCTCCTCGGGACGCCGCCGGTTACCGGTTCAATCGCCCTCCACATGCGCGACCATCCCCTTGGTCGATTGGAGCTTATCATATGTGGGAGCGAGGCGTCAGGCCCTTAATTTTTTCACAAGTTACGAAGAAAAGGTAAGGGAAAACGCCCTTCAAGCCCGAACGGTATATTGATCCCCACCAAGAAATCGGGAGCGTCGTCAGTCAGACCAAAACCGACAACGGGCTCCACATACACCCGCTTCGCCAGCTGCACGGTGGTCGAAAACTGGAGGCTATTGATGTCTAGTCCGGAACCGCTGATCTCTCTCCCGTTTGTTTCTGTCCGCCTAATCGCCGCACCATCCATAGCCATGGAAAAACTCACCCGATCATTGAGTGAGAACCCCATGCCGATAGAGTAGGGGATCTGGTCCCCGGCATCTATATCCCCTCCTTGTAGTTCTAGTGTGCCTAGGGTCCAGGTGTATCCCAATGAGCCGAAGAGGACCACGGGATCGATGGTCTTGACCAGCGAGACCCCGGTCCCCACGTTCCATTGCCCAGTACCCAATCCCCGATCCGCATCGCCCGTGTCAGATTTGGCATTCACGTTCAGGGTCACTTCCGGGAGTGCCCCCTTTTCGTGTAGGGCGGCATATCTGAGTCCCCCGCTGATGTCCCCTAATCCCACATCAGCCTCTCGGGTGAACGATGGGAATAGAGTAGTTCCCACCTGTATTTGGGAAAATGGTCTAATGTCGCGCTCTAGTTGCGTGTAGACCAAGGGGACGGCAAGATCGAATTCCAGGTCTTCTGCAAGACCGTAGCGCATTAGGAAATTTGCACTCGCGGAGCGAATGACAAACACAGGCCCCAATGGGTTCACCCGATTCGTCTCAGTATCGTTGGCGTAAAACGCCCCAAACTCTAACTGGACCTCCCCGGGCTTGAATAAAAGCTTTTGGGCGCGTAAGAACTGGTCCAGTTCCCTCTTGGCCTCCTCTGCCTCCTCACGGCGGTCCCCTTTCTCGGCTGCAAATTCTTCCGGGTCAGCCGGAGCAACTCTCTCTTTAGATGGGGGCGGCGCACTAGGGACCGGTTTTTTCTGCCCTTTGGCTTCTGCAGCGGCAGGTTTTGATGCCGGCGTTACGGGTGCTGCTTCTGTGGCAGGTTTTGGTGCCGGACTAGCTGCCTCTAACAACCGCTGCATTTGGCTTTTTAGGGTTTCCACCTCCCGTTTAAGTTTTTCATACTCCGTCTTGGCGAGATAACCGTTCCCGCGATCGTCTGTAGCATAGGAAACCTTATTGACAACTGGCATCCTACGTTCGATTCCGGGAGCGGCGCCCGCGTCAGCCTCTTTGCCCCGCTGAATCACGATCAAACCCACCAAAGCAAAGGCGATAACCACGTGAACGATAGGCAAAATCGCACGCTTTTTCCTTCCTCGGTCTCGGCAGCCTAGCACATGGCGAGAAACTCGTTCGCGTCTAGAGCGGGTCCTGTTCTTTTTCATTCGTTCCTCCCTTAGGCTGAGAAGCGTTCTTCAGCTTTTGGATTATATTGTCACCCTAAGCGCCTGTAATTCTACATCGAAAAAATACCCGATTGCACGTAGGGACGTGCGCAAGCCACTTCTCGGCGGAAATCGAGGGGAAAAAGCAGAAAGGTGCGCTTATTCCTACAGTTGTGATGAGCGGCTAGGAACGAAGCTAACGAGGACGCGCTCGTAGAACAAAGTTTACGGCGGACGACGCTGCTTGGTCCTCCTCGTGCGCTGCCTGGCGCAACCTGGATGAAGGGTAATCGCTCCGAGACAACGCTAAGGGATAATCGGTGATTTTTTCTTCCCCCGCCTTGCCCAGGACAAACACAACTCCGGCCCACTCATCCAAAAAACGCTCTATGCTCATGCGCAGATTGCCGCGTCCCGGATCGGCCAAATAGACACGATCCCCAGCCACTCCCCGAAGCACGGCGAAATGATGGTAGCCAAACGGTTGCAGGTGAACGATCACAGGAGCCAGGAGCTGTGGAAGTTGGTCAACAGTCAGCTTAAAGCCCGCCGCCCGATAACCCTTCTGTTGCGCCACAACCTTGAGATCCAGGAGGGAAAACCCAATCCGTGTCTTGCGTGCTTGCTCCTCTTCGGTCATCGTTTCAAGCCGGGTGTTAAGCAGGTCTAGGATCTCCTTTTCTGAGGTATTCTCCCCATAATAATAAACCATGAGAGTAGCCAAGGCCGCTGCGCCGCAGGAGTAGTCCAGTTGCTGCTTAACGACATATTGGTCGCGGAGATCCTTCAGGGTATGACGCTTCGTCACCTTGGCGCTGGTGGGAACACTCCAGGCGCCCTCTTCGGCCACAGTCACGCCATTTATAACAGGCTGCAGGATCAGTACACACCCGAGAAATCGCCCTACCGTTATCATACGCTACCCACCATTCCCGCCCGTTGGCGCCCTCTACGCGGCTATCACTGCCTTTCGGGACAAGGAGACGGCGCAACAGAAATACTAAACGGGCTCAAGGAGGCGGCACGTCCTTTCGCGCCCGGACAAGGTAACGATACTGGTTAGTGCTGGCGAGACCGCGTCCGCCGTTCGCTCGTTGAATACGGGTACAGAGTCCTAGAAATCCGAGCGCCGCTGGCCTAAACCCTACCACCGCCAGCGCCGACTACCCCCTTATTCCTTACCGTAGCAATGAGCAGGCTTGCCTATCCTGCCCTAGCCTCCACCTACGTCATGGGGGCACCGACCCGGTCCATGATAGTGATGAGGGCTCTCCGCGAACGGGGCAGACCCCACCCCGGCGGGCAAATGGCCGGTGAGAGTACCGGCCACCAACCCGCCGGGCGCATCGGCCCATCGGGGACATTACCTCATCCTGATGAGCCCAAACGTCAACTCAGAACCCTACAACCTGCAGGAACTGCGCGGCTGTTACAGGCGCCTGATTGAAAACCGCAAAATTAGCGAATGTACCTGATAATGAGGGGAGAGCGGCGCACAGGGCAACCCCTATGTTATCTACCAAGCCACCCGCGGCAGCGCCTGTGCCAGCGACACATGCCGCCCCCCCTTCCGTGGCGGCCAACACACCGTCTTGGAGGGGAGCGGGGGTAGCTCCTTGTAATCCGGCGAGGGCATGGAAATCCGCCGCCATAGCGGGGGCCGACAGGGCAACGGCCAACGTACTACCTAATAACGCGGTTTTGATTTTTCTCATTGCACTTCTCCTAATCAATGCCGAATTGGGGCGGGTATGACACCCGCTCCTCCCATCGGCGCCTTGTACGAATTATAAAGAGGAAGGTGAAGTCTATTCTCCCCACCCCTTTGTTTTTCTTCCACGTTCCACGCAACGTTAGTCGCAACCTGAAACGCTGGTCGGAATGTACCGTATCCCGGAATCGCACGCAATAGTTTGTAGCGAAATTTCATAAACTACCAAGGCCCTAGCGGCAGATCAGGCTCAGTTAATAAACAGGCATTAAACGTTCCAGTGGAGACTTTTTATGCAGTGGTGCAACATTTGTCGCTTTTTAAGGGCCATTTGGGGAGCTAATTCGTTAGCCCTGCGAAAAATGTATCACTGGTAAAGCGTTTTATTCGAAAGCGGCGGCCACCAAGCCGACCACAATAACAGCGAAGGGTTTATTTCCCGCGGCTGTCAGTGGGTGAGGATAGGGTGCCTGCAGCGGGACTTATTCCAGGAGCGCTGCGTGTTATTGGTGCCTGGATGGCATTACAGAGGGCACGCCGAAATGTCACCGCGATCCGCAGCCCGTTGTACTGCGTGATCGAGCCCTTGCTTGACAGAGATCGATCTCCTCTGCCAGGTTGCTCGAGGCGGGAACCAGCATGTTCTTCTGCTGGAGGATCTCGGCCCTAAAGCTCAAGGCTCAGCGGAAAGGGAGTTGTTGGTGCGTTTCAAGGAAGAGGTTTCGGCGGTGGCGACTCGGTCAGCGGCTCCGGCGGCGGCGCTTCCGCCAGCGGCTCCGGGGGTGGTGCTTCCGTCAGCGGCTCCGGGGGTGGTGCTTCCGTCAGCGGTTCCCGGGGTGGTGCTTCCGTCAGCGGTTCCGGAGGTGGTGCTTCCGTCAGCGGCTCCGGGGGTGGTGCTTCCGTCAGCGGCTCCGGAGGTGGTGCTTCCGTCAGCGGCTCCGGGGGTGGTGCTTCCGTCAGCGGCTCCGGGAGTGGCGACTCCGCCAGCGGCTCCGGTGGCGGCGACTCCGTCAGCGGTTCCGGGAGTGGTGCTTCCGTCAGCGGTTCCGGGGGTGGTGCTTCCGTCAGCGGTTCCGGGAGTGGTGCTTCCGCCAGCGGTTCCGGGGGTGGTGCTTCCGTCAGCGGTTCCGGGAGTGGCGACTCCGCCAGCGGCTCCGGTGGCGGCGACTCCGTCAGCGGTTCCGGGGGTGGCGACTCCGCCTGCGGTTCGGTAGTGACTCCGTCAGCGGCAGCTTCCTTAGGGCTCGCTACTGCAGGACCCTCCCCTCCCGAGCTATCTTTCGGCGCAGCTTCAGAGCCATCGCCGAGCACATTATTAGGACCTGCTGCTGCAGCATCCTTTCCTCCTCCTGCGGAGCCTTTCGGGCTATCTTTCGGGGCGGCTTTGGGGCCATTCTCAAGGCCCGCTCCTGGTTCTTCGGAGTCTCCGGAACTGCTTCCCGCTGGAACAGGAGTCAGATTCGTCTGCGGCGTCTGTTTAATGCTCGCTTCCGCAACATCCGCAGCTTGCTCTTGGAGCAGGGGAGCGGTATCGCGAAACTGCACCGCTATTGCAAATTGGGGATCGAGCTCTGCCGCTCGCTGGAAGCCCGCATGAGCCTCCACGTAGCGCCCCTGATCGAGCCAATCCAAACCTTGTGAAAAGGCGAGGAACGCATCCAGATTGGTGGTCTGGGGCTGGTCTATAGCCGCCTTAATCACCGGGGACAACTTATCGGGATCGAGACCCACTTGCCACAATATTTCGTAGACCAGCTCTTTTTGCAGGCTAAAGATGTCCTCCAAAGTCCCACGTTCGGTCGTGGCGCCTAATTCCTCAGCGTCGCTGGTCAGCGTGGCCGCGCTGATATTGATATCGAGCTCCGCGTCTTGACCCCCAAAGGCGACCGAGCCAAACCCTAAGCCCAGCCCCGCGACCAGAGCACTAAACCAAGTTTTGCCATCCGCCCGAAATCTACTCTTGCTTCGACTCCTCATGTAACCCCCTCCGCGACTCCACAGCGTAGTCCCCGATGACGATCTTCTCCGCCCGCAAAAGCCGGGCGGCGCGTACTGCTTTGTCCTTTGATACGAGACCGCTCTCGGATAGCTTGATCTCGTCGAGCAATCTCTGGATGCGTTCGCGTTCCAGCACTTTGATGCCGGGTATTTTTGCGATATCGCTTATCACCATAGCCGTTAGGCCTTTTCCAATCGCGCGGTACCTCGCGTCACCTTTATTGACAAAAGGATGCACGGCGATGCTGTTGGGCTCCGGTGGCGAGCGACTGAGTTTGTTTTCGTTGGCGAGCGCGTATTGGACCTCTTCATGGATCCGCTGATTGATCAGAGTGGTCAGATGCCGCGACACTCCTTTTTTTCTGGCTCCCTGTGGATCGATATCCATGTATTTTCGCCATTGGCTAATGGCCTTGGGCAGATCTCCCCTATCCAGGCAAATCGCACCCAAATGGTATGCAGCGGAGCCATTGTAAGGAAATGCCGCCTGAAGCTGGGAGAATATTCTCCGAGCCGCCCCGAGGTCGTTGTTTCGAAACAACTTGACGCCTGCTTTTTCAACCCAAAGCTCAGGGCTGATCCAGCGGCTTAAGCGAGCCTCCAGGCCTCGCGCTATGCCAGCAATGTGTTCGCCCTGCAAAACAGACTTAATCTTTTGCCCGGCCTTGATATCCCTTGCAAGCCCATCGCGACGCCAGCGGCCGGCACTCTCAAATGCGACGACCTCGACCTCTTCTCTACGAGCAAACAGATAGCCCTTGCCCGCAGGCAGAGTCAGTACCCCACGGGTTGTTCTGACGAAAAGGAGGGGATCACGCGCCCCTATCGTGGGCATTGCATAGGCGATGATGTGCCCTTGCCGGAGATCAACAACGTAATCGCTATTGTGGCGATTAACGCCGAGCAACGTGCTGGGACCAAGATGGATAACGTCCCCGTCAGCAAGCACGATGCGAGCGCGGCTGTCCGCATCCGCAGTCGTTTGAACCAAGCTCCCGGGCCGCAGGAGCACACGAGAGCGCGCGGCGAAAGGCGTTCGGTGCTTAGGCAAGTAAAGGGTTACCTTGCCGCTCACAAGCTCGATGACACCGATTTTGTCCTGCAGCGGAGCCTGATGATCAGAGATCACATTCTCTTCCAATTCTTGCTGCGGCCCTGCGTAAGCGCACGCGGCGATCGCGAATAAGGCGAGAATAGCGCTCAAGGTCTGCGCCACCGAAATACTTAAGTTTTTCATCGTCCGTAAGCTCGTTAACGCTAGAAGTTGAAGTTAACGCCAAAATTGATGCCGGCTAGGAGCTTATCATAATCGTACAGCGGCACATTCGAATCGTTACGAATATAAGACAACGAAGCGGACACAAAGTAATTCCGATAGAAGGTCTGGCTGAGCGAGAGCACGGCCGTATAACGGTGCTCCTTGCGGTCACCCAATGACTCGAAACTCGAAGCTGGGGCATCGTAATCCCGGTCCAAATAACGCAGATAAACGTTTGCTTCTGTCCCTCTTTTCCACCGCGCAACATAGGAAGGGCCGATCGACCAGTCGCTATAAGAAAAGCGCTCGGCGTTGGCATCGCGCGAGGCATACGCGCCAATGAGTGAGACGAAATGATCCGCGCCAACCGCGGTAAATCGATAATTGGGTCCAAAGCTACCGATATGGGTGACATTGCTCTGCTCATCGTCTGCGTCGTCGACGAATTCTTCGTCTTCATAGCGGTAGCCGACGGTGAGACGCAGATCCCGCTTTAGGTAATACTCAGCGCTCGGCGCCACATAAAACGCATGGGATAAATCCTCGTTGGAAAACCTCCTGTCGATGAATCCCGCAGGTAGCCGAACGCGAAGCTCCCGCCTGCCGTATTCCAAGGCGCTGCGAGCGTCGATCTGGGTATAGTTAAACTCGCTGTTGGCGGAACCGGGATATTCATGGTGCAAGAAAAATACATCCCCTCGCCACGCAAACGCATCTTTTTTGCCGAAATCATAAAAAAGATCGGCAAAAGCGTCGAAGTCGATGAACCAACCGTCTAAGCGTTCCCCTGTGCTTAAGACCCTTCCGTCGTCACGGTTGATGATGGAATCGGTGGGAGCGACGTTGATGTTATCGTCAAACTGCGGGCCGATGGAAGCACGCAAGGCGACCGCTACTCGCTTGTCTGCGCGTTCGATATGCGTCACCACTTGCTCGATTTGCCGGCGCAAGTCCGCAGTAGGCTCGCCTTCCAAAGCCTTTCTTAATTCTGCGTCCGCAGCAGCCCGATCACCCTTCTGCAAATAGGCCAGCGCCAGTTCCAAGCGCACGGAGGTACGCGTCGGATCGCGTTCCAGGATGCTGCGGAATTTCTCGACAGCCAAGTCCGGCTGGCCGACTTTAGCGGCCGTGCGGGCCAACCAGTAGAAAATGTCTATCGTCCCCGCCTGCTGGGCGATCTCTTGGAATAGCGGTAAGGCAAGCCGATACGATTGGTCGTAGTACAGAGCCATGGCTTGGCGCAGCTTGGCGTTCAGCTCTGCGATTTCCCGCGGGGAAAGCTTTTTGAGATCGCCGCTTTCGATCGCTGTCGGCGAAGGCGCAAGAACTCCTGAGTCCTCTGCACCAACCCAGCCAAAATTCAGCAGCGCCAAAAGGCCGAGGATGCTGTTTATGCGAACTGATGACCGACTTATTCCCATTGACTCCTTCTAGGTCATCCCAAGGCGGGTAGTACCCGCGCATTGTATGCCATAAGGAGGCCCTGTTCTACAATCCCAACGATGCCGATCGCGCGTTCGGACATTGTTGTAATCACGTAGGCCCGAACTCTCGAGGCATTGGTGTAGAATCGCTATTCTGCTTTGGCCATTTGCCTCCAGCTGCTGGCGCCGCAATGGTAACGGCAGCGCGGTTGAGCAACCTATTGGTAGGTACTTCGGTCACGGCGACTCGCTGCGGCGGCGCTTAGCCATCGTAGCTTGGCATAGCTCTGCGACAAGAAGAAAACATGGCGAATAAGGTAGCCTTTAACAAAGAACTTCCCGCTATAACGAAATCTGAGGCGATGTGGGCGCGGTCGGTCGGTTTGATCCCGGCCGGAACCCAGACTCTGGCCAAGGGCCCGACCCAGTTTACCGAAGGCGTGGCCCCTAAGTATCTGGTACGCGGTAAAGGGGCGCGGGCGTGGGACCTCGATGGCAACGAGTACCTGGATTTCAACATGGGGATCGGGCCGCTGATCCTGGGTTACTGCCACCCCGAGGTGGATGCGGCAATACGAAAACAACTGGAAGATGGCATCACTTTTTCGCTCATGCACCCACTAGAGGTAGAGCTTGCCGAACTGATGGGAGAATGCATCCCGAATGCCGAATCGGTACGCTTTTCCAAAACGGGCTGTGATGTCACCAGCGCTGCCGTGCGTTTGGCACGAGCCTATACGGGGCGGGAGAAAGTGCTTTGTTGCGGCTACCACGGTTGGCACGACTGGTATATCGCGGTGACCGACCGAAACGCCGGCGTTCCCGCTTTTAATGCTCAGCTCACCCACACCTTTCAGTACAACAACATCGATTCAGTCACCAGTACTATCGATAAGGATACCGCCTGTGTGATCTTGGAGCCCTTTGCCTTTGAGCGCGAGCAAAACGGTTTTCTCTCCGCGCTGCGCGAAGTCTGCGATAAATTCGGTGTGCTTTTGGTCTTCGATGAGATGTGGACCGGTTTTCGCTGCGCCCTGGGCGGAGCACAAGAGTTTATCGGCGTGCGTGCCGATCTCAGTGTGTTTTCCAAAGCCATGGCGAATGGGATGCCGATCTCCGCGCTCACCGGGCGGCACGAGGTGATGCGCTTGTTGGATGAGAAAGTGTTCTTTTTTACCACCTTTGGGGGGGAGGCCTTGTCCTTAGCGGCCTCCATCGCGTGTATCAACGTGATCCGCCGTGACGGCGTCATCGCCCATCTCGCCAACACTGGGCAGCGCTTGGCGGGGGGGGTGAATCGGCTGCTCGAAGAATTGGGGATCGACTTCGTATCGGTCTCTGGTTATCCGTTTCGAACCTTGATGAATTTTTCACCCCGATCCGCTAGTCCTTGGGAAATGAAAACCCTAGTACAGCAAGAGCTACTGCGGCGCGGGATCTTGTGGTCTGGCATGCACAACCTATGTCGTGCGCATACACCGCAAGACATCGATTACGCCCTTGGGGCATTTGCCGAAGTGCTTGTGGTGCTGAGAGATGCCGTGCGTGCCGGGACCGTAGGTGACTTGCTGCGCGGCAAAGTGGTGCAGCCGGTTTTTCGCCGCGTGGGCTGATAGTAGCTGGCGCGTTGCTTTGTGGTGAACGCTTTAGAGCTTTTTTCCTTGCAGGGGAAAACCGCCGTGGTAACCGGGGGCGCAGGGCTATTGGGGCGCCACCATTGCAAGGCCCTGGCCGATGCGGGGGCTACGGTGGTGGTGACCGACTTGGATACGGCGAAATGCCAGTCGCTCGCGGAAAGTCTCGGCAATGGAGCCTTCGGGTGGGTAGCCGATGTTACCGATATTCAATCAATACGCGATCTGCTCGCCCAGGTTATGGCCCGTACTGGGCGGGTAGATGTGTTGGTGAATAACGCCGCCATCAATGAGCGGATTGAAAATCCCGCTATGGCTGTGGAGGAATCGAGGTTCGAGACCTTTTCGCTCGCGCGCTGGAGGCAATCGCTCGAGGTGAATGTCACCGGCGTTTTCGTGTGCTCCCAGGTGATCGGGTCCAAAATGGTGGAGCTTGGGGGTGGCAGCATCATTAATATTGCCTCGACCTACGGCATCGTAGCACCGGATCAGTCGCTTTATCGCGCTCCCGACGGCACGCAACAGTTTTTTAAATCCGCGGCTTACCCAACCAGCAAAGGGGCGGTCATCGCGTTGACTCGCTATTTGGCGAGTTACTGGGGCAAAGGCGGGGTGCGGGTAAATACCTTATCCCCCGGCGGCGTCGAGGATGGTCAGGAGCCCTTTTTTCTGCAACAGTATGCGCACCGAACACCCTTAGCCCGTATGGCGGATCCCGGGGACTATATGGGCGCTTTGGTGTTTTTGGCCTCGGATGCCTCTTCGTATATGACCGGCGCGGATCTTGTGGTGGACGGCGGATTCACTATCTGGTGATAATCGCTAAAGCCGCGATGAAGGGGCTATCTCCTGGCCAGTTGACTTTGATTGCTCACCCGTGGATCGTGTTACGAGAAAAACCAACAAAAGAAGGCGAACTATGGCAGCTGTGGATATTGGAGGCCGGAAGATAGGCCAAGGTGAACCCCTCTACATCATCGCAGAGATCGGCATTAATCATAACGGTTCTCTAGAGAGTGCGAAAAAACTCATTAGCGGTGCCAAAAAGGCTGGAGCAGATGCGGTAAAGTTTCAGAAACGCACTCCGGAGATCTGTGTCCCTAAACACCAGTGGTATATCGAGCGGGATACCCCTTGGGGTAGGTTGAATTATATTGAATATCGCCGCAAAGTGGAGCTGGGTCAAAAGGAGTACGAGGCGATCGATCGCTATTGCCGGCACCTTAAAATCGACTGGACGGCCTCATGCTGGGATGAGGCTTCGATCGATTTCATAGAGCAATTTGCTCCGCCATTCTACAAGCTCGCGAGCGCCTCCCTGACCGACTTTCCCCTATTGCACAAGGCGCGTAGTACGGGAAGGCCGGTGATGCTGTCGACCGGGATGTCTACCATGGAAGAAATCGTGGCTGCCGTGGATGTCATTGGAGAAACGAACCAGCGAGGGGAGCCAATTTTGATGATCGCCCACTCCACATCGACCTATCCTTGTCGGTTGGAAGAGTTGAACTTGCGCATGATTCCAACCCTGGTCCAGATCTATCGGCGCGTGCCAATTGGTTATTCGGGGCATGAAACAGGGCTCGCTCCCTCGTTGGCGGCTGCCGCCTTGGGCGCCACATTTATCGAGCGCCATATCACCCTGGACCGTGCGATGTGGGGCACCGACCAGGCCGCTTCGGTGGAGATCGGTGGTTTTGAGCGTCTGGTAAATAGCATACGGGATATCGAACGAGCCCTCGGGGACGGCGTTAAACGTATTTACGCCAGCGAAATGGGCCCGCGGGAAAAGCTGAGGAGAGTGCGCCACGCTTTTAACCGGCCTCGCGTTCACGAGGGCGCAACCGGATAAACGTTTCTGCGGATCGAGACTGCATCGATGTACGCGTTGCGACGTCTCAGCACCAAAACTATAAATCTTAGAACGGCGTCCCTTTGGCGCGGCGCTTACTTTACTTACATTACCTACTTCGGTAGGTGATCCGCCCTTTGTTTAAATCGTAAGGCGTCAGCTCAACTGTGACGGCGTCACCGGTCAATATGCGGATATAGTTTTTGCGCATCTTGCCGGAAATGTGCGCAGTGATCACGTGCCCGTTCTCCAGCTCGACCCGAAACATGGTGTTGGGGAGGGTTTCTATCACCTTACCCTCCATCTGGATTTGATCTTCTTTCGGCATCACCCTTTAACATTAAAGTAATAAAACACGCGGCCACTTCACCCTGTCCTACGCCGCTACGGATATACCCCAAGCTTGACCCCGCAGGGGAAGATGGCGAAGAGCCACCCTCACCTTTTTCGGTTTCTCGAGAAAATGTATAAGCCGGTTGGTAAATTTTGTTATTATTGCCCATATCGCAATCACTCAGCAACCTGGCTAGGAGCGCAAGCAGCGGACGAGCACGGGATTGGCGGAGGACTTCGATAGATAAAGGCACGCCGTCGGTTTTGGCGAGAATGGTCTGCCTTAACCTCGGGCGGAGCTACGTAGCCGTCGAACCGACCGATCGATCAACTGAGGTGAAACCGTACAGTGCCGCGGGAAATTAATGCTTCATTACGAAGTAATCGCTACCCAAAAAGACTGGCAGGGGTCATCATTCTGGAGACTACCCTCACTAAGCCCTCCAAAAACTCCGCGCCGACAAAAGCAGCGCGGAAGATCTGCAGGCGTATGGGATTTTCCTGATCCCTTCGGCTCTCACCGCTGGCATACGGGGTGCCCATCAAGCCCGCTGAAGACGCGAGCTACAATGTCGAGAAGGCTATTGAAAGCATCAATGCCTTGACCCCGCGACCTATCATGGGATCGTAGACATAGGCGCTGAACACGTCCGTTCACTCAACAAGCGGTTCAAGAACGGTCTGGGCCTCGATCAAGCCCGGGCTTCGGAAGCCTTCTGTGAAACTCGAGGGATTTAAGATGCTTTTGGCATCGTCCAATTGATTTAGTTTTTTCCAGAGTTTGGCCAAGCTGGTGGCGGCTCGCAGTTCGAGCATTATACCCCGAGGCCAAGGTCATCCAGCCACGCTGATACACGATCGTTCGTCATGGTGAAGCCGTATAGTGCGCGGAGTCTGACAAAGGCGGCGATCCAGAAATCCCAATCTCCGACCGTCGGAATCATGCCCAAGCGGAAGGAACCGGTCAAAACGAGAATGATGGGAACCAAGGTCAGGTAGTCAGAGCACCCTCCCTCACAGAGTCGCAAAGGCCACACCCCCAATAACAAGACAGGAAAGATCGGTACGTAGGTCGCAAACATTGTGCCGCGTGCGGGGTATGAATGGTCAGCTCAAAAAGGGCTTCAGGCGTGCCCCCGCGTAGCCTACCGCTGGTGAAAGTGGCCTGGTGAAACTCCCGCTCGATAAGAATCTCCCGCTTCTCCGATAGCACAAATCACGGGCGGAGGAGCCAAGATAATACGCATTCGTTTGTGTGAGCCTTTAGAGGGTTTAAATGCGTTACACTCTAGTAATATTCGTTAATTTCGCAAAAGTGAGGCCGACATGCAGCAAACCGCTACGTTAAGCAGCATCGATCCTCTGGCATGCGTTGTTGTAATCGACGAGAGTGCGGTCGTAAAGGAGATGTTCCAATCCACCAGCGCAGATCTCGGGGTGGATCTAAAATTGTTCTCAAGCGCCTCTGCCGCGATGGCCTTTCTGAACAGATTCAAGCCTGATCTGGTGGTAATGGATATCATGCTGCCTGATAAGGATGGTTTGACGTTTTTGCAAGAACTGCGAAAAACCTCCCTGCACCGCGATACTCCAATGGTCATGATCACCACCAAAGATTACGCCCAAGACCGGTTAATCGCGCAACACCTGGGGGTCTTGGAGTTCGTAGTAAAACCCATAAGCCCCAGAACGGCGTGCAATTTGATCCTCAAGTTTGGGAAATCCCATGGGGGCGAGCCGAGAAAAATATCCCACGGGTGAAGCGTTTATCCGCTTCTGGGGGGTGCGTGGCTCCTACGCAGCTCCGTACAGTTCACAGCTAGGCGTGGGCGGGAATACTTCCTGCGTCGAGGTCCAGGCGGACAGCCACGTCCTGGTTTGTGACGCGGGTAGCGGCCTCATTCCTTTAGGCAAGGCCTTAGAGTCTGAAGGCTTACCCAATAAATTTTTGATTATCTTTTCCCATTATCACTGGGATCATATCTGCGGCCTTCCTTTCTTCGATCCCGCCTTCCGATCGGACTGTGAGTTGCTGTTTTTTGGCCCCGGAGGAAGCAGGAAAGCAATAGAAAAAAGGATATCGCAAATGATGAAGGCCCCGTATTTCCCAGTCGAGCCAGCGGTTTGGATGGCTAAGGTGCGTTTTATTGAGATGCCAAACAATCATTTCCAATTTGGCCCAATAGGGATCTCTTATCAGAACGTGCATCATCCGGGCGTCACCTTCGGCTATCGGATCCACGTGCACGACAAGCTCATCGTATACGCCCCAGACAACGAATTCACCTTTCTTTCTCGGAGCATAGAACAACGCTATTCGGAGTTTGGGGTAGAAGAGCACGCCCTTCTAGAACAAATGAAATCCGAAGCCCGCAACCGGGAGCTTGGGCTGTTACGAGGGGCGGACATCCTCATTCATGACGCTCAATATACGCCGGAAGACTATGAGACCAAACG
>JBOIEE010000239.1:0-6417 GCA_050740975.1 Gammaproteobacteria bacterium
GGCGAAACTCGACCGGGTCTTTGCCGGCCGCGACCGCGATTTCGTCCATGAAAGTCTCGGTCGAAAACGCCGTATGCGTCGAGCCCACCGAGCGCCACCATTGCACCGGCACGCCGATCTTGGGCGAATTCAAATCCACCAGTATGTTCGGAATCGCATAGGGCAAATTGGACGCGCCCTCGACCGAGGTTGCGTCGATACCGTCCTTCACCAGCATCGGTTCGAACGGCGTGCCGGCGAGAATGGACTGACCGACGATGCGGTGATGCCACGCGGTCGGATTCCCGCTTGCATCGAGTCCTGCGTGCAGAACGTGGTAGTAGATCGGACGGAAATAACCGGCGCGCATATCGTCTTCGCGCGTCCACTGCAGCTTGATCGGCGCGCGGCCGTTGATCGCTTTGGCGATGTGCGCTGTCTCCACCAGATAATCCGAGGCGCCGGCTCAGCTACGAGGCCTTGGCGTGCCGCGCCTGAGTGATCTGCGCCATGATCGAAATGGCGATCTCGGCCGGCGTCACCGCGCCGATACTCAGGCCGACCGGCCCGTAGATACGCGCGCCATCGGCCGTGCCGAAGCCGCGCCCGGCGAGGCGCTGCAGGCGGCTTTCATGTGTCTTCCGGCTACCCAGGGCGCCGATGTAGAACGCCGGCGTACGCAGAGCCCAGTCCAGCGCCGGATCGTCGAGCTTGGGATCGTGGGTCAGCGTCACCAGCGCCGTGCGTGGGTCTCCCTGGACCTTGGCCAGTGCTTCATCCGGCCAGCGTCTGTCGACGCTGAGGCCGGCGAAGCGCTCAACCCCTGCGAACGCAGCGCGCGGATCAATGACCAAGACATCGTAGGCCGCGAGGCCTGCGAGCTGTGCCAGGGGCTGTGCGATATGCACCGCACCGACTAGGATCAGCCGGAACGGCGGGTTGAACACCTGGATGAAGATCGGCCCAGACGCCGACTCGAAACGTTCGCTGCGGTCTTCGGCCAAGAGCGTGCGGCCACGCGCGATCGCGTCGGGGTCGATGCCGTCGGCATCAGGCAACGTGGCGGTTCCCACAACCCACTGCCGCCCGTTGCCAAGCTCGGTCAATAGGGCGACCGGGACCTTCGCCTTCTTCGCTTCGATCAGCGCGGATAGGATGTGGGACTTCATTCGATGGGCTCGACATAAATCTGGACCCGACCGCCACAACTGAGTCCCACCGACCAAGCATCCTCGTTGGCTACACCGAACTCGAGCAGCTCGGACTGCCCGCTCTCGATGACTTGCAGCGCACGGCGCATCACTTCGCCCTCGATGCAGCCCCCTGAGACCGAGCCCATGAATCGCCCGCTATCGTCCGCCAACAGTTGACTGCCCGGCGGACGCGGCGATGAGCCCCAGGTTGCCACCACGGTAGCGAGCGCGACTCGCCTCCCTTCGCTACGCCAGGCGGCCGCAAGCTCCAACAGATCCGGCTCCTGCGCCATATCAGCAGACAGCCATCCAGGTCAAAGCACCGGAATGAGCAGGTGCACGGCCTCAAGAACCCGAAGCGACCCGTACAATGGCCCCCGTGCTCGGTAGATCCCGAACCACGCGGTAACTGCGGGCTCCTCTTCGATCGCGGGCAGACCGCCACTGAGTAAGCTGTCGACGTCCGCTCCGCGTTTTTCCTCCGGCCGAACGAGCAACGGGACATTAACCACGTCCTGCCTCCTCTCTAACAAATGCGTCTTTGTTTGATACCGCTACATTCCGGAGCCTATCGAACCGTTACTGATGCGTCAACACTTTATGCAATAAGGGTAAGTTACGCCCGCCGTAACTCGGTGTGCCCCTTTGCGCTCGTCCGTTTATACACTCACAATTACTCACAATATAGACACCTGCTTCCATCGCCCTGGCCGCGATCACTGGAGAGAACACAGCACGATCGAAAAAGAGTCTCCGGGCTGCCCTGAAACAGATCGAGCATTTCCCGACCAAGCAAGGGGGGCTTTTTTGCGCGAAGTTTCGCCAAGCTCGGGATCCAGGTTCACCTCGGCGAGCGGGTGATCGAAGTCACGGCCAACGGGTTCCAGACCCACCAGCTCCTCATTGTTCCACGGCCCGTACATCGGACCGATAGCCGCTCTCGCGGGAATGGAGATAGGTTGAACCGTTAGGTGCGGCCGCCTCGCCTTTGTCCCACTTTAGTTCGACGAATCCGCTTGCGGCCAACTTGTCCAATTGCTGATTGAAATGGAATTTGAGTTCGTCGATGTTTTTGTAAACGGTGTAGAAATGTCGTGTCGCCTGACGCAATCGATGCTACAACCGCCCGCACCTTTTGAGATACAGATTGCGATTCAATACAATGCGGTTGCTTGTGCACCCATGGGAACTATGCTACATACGAGGACCTGGCTTCATGTCAAACGCCGATCAGTTTTTCGCCCGGGCCGAGGCTCTGCTCGATCGCTTAGAGTCCCTGTTGCCACCCCCGCCGCTCCCACCTGCCTGGGATGCCAACCTGGCCTTCATCTGGCAACGCGTGGGCTATTCGGGGAGGCTCGTAGGCGTTGGCAACCTTCCCAGCGTGGGTCTCGACGATCTGCAATGCATCGATCGCCAGAAGCAACAGATCGATCTCAATACCCGCCAGTTTCTGCATAAGCTGGCGGCGAATAATGTCCTGCTTTGGGGGCCTCGGGGCACGGGGAAATCATCGCTGATCAAAGCTCTTTTGAATGCTTATGCTGCCGCGGGATTGCGCCTCATCGAGGTGTATCGGGAGCATCTGGCGGAGATCCCCGAAATCGTGGATACGGTGCGCACGCGCCCGGAACGCTTCCTCATCTTTTGTGATGACCTGTCGTTTGAAGCCAATGATCTGGGTTACAAGCCGCTTAAGGTGCTGCTCGACGGATCGATTAAGCATTCCTCGGACAATGTTTTGATTTACGCCACTTCTAATCGACGCCATCTGTTGCCCGAGCACCAGCAGGATAACGAGCTCACTACCGTCAGCGAAACGGAAATCCATTATGGGGAGGCGGTCGAAGAGCGGATCTCGCTTTCAGAGCGCTTTGGGTTATGGGTGGCGTTTCACCCATTTTCTCAGGGGCAATACCTCACCTGCGTTGTGCACTGGCTGAAGCGGCTGGGCGTGGCGGATACGCGTGAGGTCCAGCAAGCCGCTCTGCAGTGGGCTTTGGCGCACGGATCGCGCAGCGGGCGTTCGGCCTGGCAGTTTGCCTGTGACTGGGCGGGGAAAAAGGGTTTGGGCTTGTGAGCGACCAAACGTTGCTTGCGGAGATCAGCCGGGTCGCCCTAGAGGCGGACTTGTTGTTCGATAGGGTTACGGTCGAAACCGCTTTAGACACCATGGCCGCCGCCATAGCAGAACAGCTCGCAGACACCAACCCGCTGATCTTGTCGGTGATGATCGGCGGTATCGTCCCCACCGGGAACCTGCTGAAACGCCTGCGGTTCCCTTTGGAGCTCGATTATGTGCACGCCACCCGCTACAGGGGACATACTCGGGGCGGAGATCTGCACTGGATAAAGCGCCCCGCCATCTCGCTGCAGGATAGGACGGTTCTGGTTGTTGACGATGTGCTGGATGAAGGGGTCACGCTCGCAGCCATCGTAAACGATTGCCAAGCGAAGGGCGCGGCGCAGGTGCTGACCGCGGTGCTGGTAGAGAAGCAACTGCAGCCCATGGCCAGCAAGCACCGCGCGCAATTCGTCGGTTTAAAGGCAGTTAACCGCTACCTCTTCGGTTTCGGAATGGACTACAAAGCCTACTTGCGCAATGCCGATGGGATTTACGCCGTGAGGGAGATGTGACCGCTTTTGCCGTTATCGGGGGCACGGGTGTGCCCGCGCTGAACGGCCTCAATATCCTACGCCAGCAGGTATGTCAGACACCTTTCGGTGAGCCATCCGGCCCTTTTGCTATTGGCGAGCTATACGGTAAGGAGCTTATTTTTCTCGCGCGCCACGGGCCCGGTCACACCATACCGCCGCACCGGATAAACTATCGAGCCAACATCTGGGCGCTTAAACAGCTCGGTGCCCCCCGCATTATCGCAATCGCTGCGGTGGGCGGCATAGCGGCAGAGATGTGGCCCTCACGGCTCGCGTTTCCCCACCAGATCATCGATTACACCGCGTCCCGTGCTCATACCTTCTTCGAGGACACCGATGTTGCGGCAATCCATATCGACTTTACAGAACCGTACTCTGCGGAGCTGCGCACCTTGCTCATCCAAGGGGCTGCTGATGCGGGCCTGGATGCTTGCGACCATGGCATCTATGGCGCCACCCAGGGGCCACGGCTGGAGACGGCGGCGGAGATCGATCGATTGGAACGCGACGGTTGTACCATGGTGGGCATGACCGGCATGCCGGAGGCCGCGTTGGCACGTGAGCTTGAGCTGGCTTATGCAAGCTGCGCCGTGGTCACCAACTGGGCTGCAGGACGAAGCGACGGCCCGCTAACGATTGCGACCTTAGAAGCCAATCTTAAGAGCGGAATGCAGCAGGTGAATCGCTTGTTGCGGGCAGTTATCGCGCGGCTTTAGAGTTTAGCACGCAATCCCTGGAGTCGGCCCTCTTAGCGCGTAGCGCGCGGGCCGAATGGAATTATCAGAAAGTCCTTAAGCAAAAGCGGCTAGGCATATACGATCCTAAGCCTCAGCGTGGCGCCGGTAAGCACGCTGCACAAAAAACCACACCGTCCACCCGATAGCAGCCGTGAGCAGCACAATGGGCACCAGAAGCCCTGGATCCAGGACACTCGCATAAGCAAGCGGCCATAAGAACAAGATATTCGCAAGCAGGCTGCCTACGGCCACTTGACGATGGCTAAATCCGAGCTGCACTAAGCGTTGGTAGGCATGGGTGCGATGCGGTCGGTGCCATGCCTCACCGGCGAACACGCGCCGGAGCAGGGTGAAGGTCGTGTCCCACACAAAGATCCCGAGCAGGATACACCACACCAGGGCCGGCAACTCCGCTGTGGACTCTCCAAGGAACGCCAGCACGGCGAAGGTATAGCCCAGAAAATAGCTCCCGACATCGCCCATAAATATCTTGGCCGGGGACCAGTTCCACACCAGAAATCCGGAGCAGGCAGCTGCCAGCAACGCGCACGCGGCGGAAAGACCCCAATAGCCTTTCATCGCGAACAGCATGGCTCCCATGCCGGCCGCGCAGACGGATTGGATGCCGGCCAGTCCGTCTATGCCATCCATGAAGTTGTAGAGATTGATCAACCACACGATCGTGATCACGCCTAGGATGCTGCCAAACCATCCCAAATGCAGTGTCGCAATCCCCACATCGATCTCCGCCAAGCCGCCCAAGCACCCCAAGGCCAAAATGGCGGCGATCACTTGAACAAAGGCGCGCCATCCGGTGGAGATGAAACCGCGATCGTCGATCCAACCGATGACCGAGACCATCAGTCCACCCCCCGCAAAAGCCATAACCGAACGCAAAGGCAACCATCCGCTCACACCCAGGATCGTAATCACCGCTAGGAACACGACACAGACTGCGAGCCCCCCTCCACGCGGCATGGGTGCGGTGTGCGAGCTGCGCTCATTCGGAATGTCAATGACGGAATGGCGCAATGTATGCCGGCGTACTAAGCCCGTAATCACAGCGCCCGCGATAAACGCGACCAGCGCCGACAAGGCGATCGAAGAGCAGAAGTTAGTCAATCTTGTTTTGGTCCCGGTGAGCGCTCCCTCCTCGTGTCTGCAAAAACCATTGCGCGGTGGCTTCTAAACCCTGGTCCAAAGACCGATGTGGAGACCAACCCAACTCCCTTTGGATCAACGAAGGGTCGACGATTAAGGAGCCCAGCAGGCGGGCCATGGCCGCTTTCTTTCCGCTCGCCAGGGCCAGTGCCCGCAACAGCGCGGTGGGAAGTGCGAACAAAAACACGGGGCGGCGCAAGGCGTTCCCTAGAGAGCGGATCAAATCCGGCGTGGAGGCAACGGCATCGCTGACTAGAAACGTCCTGTTAATCGCGCTAGGATATGAAATGCTCGCGATGAGAGCGTCGACCAGATTTTCCACGTAAATCAGGCTTCTTTGGTTGCACATCGCTTTTAAAGGGATGGGAATGCCTCGATAGACGAGGTTTAGCAAGCGCAGAAAGTTCGCGCCCACCCCCGGGCCATACACCAGCGGGGGACGCAAGATGACGGTGTCCATATCCGTTTCAGCGCGTGTTTCTTCCAATATCTGCTCCGCTTCCCATTTGCTGATAGCATACGCATCGTGCGGATTTGCCTGGTCACTCTCCTTAAAGCTCTCCCATTGGCCATCGGGACCTCTGCCCGTCTCCTCTCCATGGATCTTAACAGTGCTAAGAAAAATAAATCGCTTAACACCACTTGCGGCCGCGCACCGCGCTAAACGTTCCGTCCCGTAGACATTTACC
>JBOIEE010000240.1:0-16323 GCA_050740975.1 Gammaproteobacteria bacterium
TGGGTACCTTCCATGGGGTCTCTGCTAAGTATTTACAGGAATACCTCAATGAATTCTGCTATCGATTTAACCGACGTTTGTGGGAAGGACAGCTCCCCACTCGCCTGCTTAATCTCTGCTTGGAACATACAGCAATTAAATTAGGCTGAGAATCCATTAGAGGCATTTACTTTTATTCCACCGCTCGACCGTGCGCACGGACACGCCGCATCGGGTAGCAATGGCGCCCTTGCCCGATCCGTTAGCGCATCTCCGGATGTGGAACTGTCATCATGAGACGACAGATCGCTGGGCCAAGAGACGACCCGAGACGCTCCGATCGCGGACTCGACCCCGCGTCCCATCGGGCGCAGACCGAGTCGTTTCGCCAGCCCCCTGAACGCGGAACCCCATGAGTTGGAACCTCGGGAGCCGTATGCACGGCACCGTCGGTCGCGCGTTGGGCACGGCCTATGCCTATGCTTTTAACCAGCGGAGGGGGGTCTCTAAAACTCGCATCGATCGCCGGGCCGTCGTTCGAGCGAGGTCGCGTGTCGACACTCCCCAATGCCACGCCGGGAGAGTCCGGTGGGTGTTACCAATCCAGGACAGGAGGGGGTATGGAAAACCGAGGAAATGTCGGCGCTATCACGACACGCCATGGTAGCAAGTGCGGCCACCGTGACCTGTCATCGTTCCTATGGGTGGACTTGACGCGCGATACGTCGATCCTCTTCGAAGCGATCCGTGATCACGTCGCAGGCTACAAGATCTCGAGCCGGGCCGAAGTATGGCCTGCGATCAAAAGATGGGATCCGGTTTTCGTATGTTTTGAGTATGAGTGCCCGGAACCGGCCGAGCTACAGGTCCTTCGCGAGACGAGGGTCCGACATCCCGGCCTCCCGATCCTGATGCTGACCGCCTACCATTCGGAGGAACTGGCGGTCTGGGCTTTCCGCACCGGTGTCTGGGATTATCTGGTGAAACCGATCGCACGCGAGGTGCTGAGCGAGACGGTCCAAGCTCTACTGGCCTGTTCGCGGAGCGGCCCCGCAGTGCGGCCGACACCGCCTTCGGAAGACGGGAGCCCTCCCCCGAGGCCCGGAACGGCCGTTAATCAGCGACGCCGCCTAGCCGAGCGGACGGCTGCAGCGAGTGCCTATATCGCTAAAAACTACCCCGCCAAGATCACCGCGGCGGCCGCCGCCGAACAATGTCATTTGAGCTGTTCGCAGTTCAGCAGGACCTTTAAGAAGGAGCATGGTGCCTGCTTTCAACAGTACCTCATTCGATATCGTATTAACCAGGCCTGTAAAATCCTCGCGTCGTTTGAGGTGCCCGTGAAAGAGGCGGCGTTTTCAGTGGGCTTCACCGATCTCTGCCATTTCGCCCGCACTTTTCGGCAGCATGTCGGTATGCTTCCTAGCGCATTCAAGGCCCGCGACAGGTCACAGTATGGCCTCGCCCTGCCCGTCTCGGACGCAATAGCAGAATAATCTTATTGTTTAGCAGAATTCTCCTAACACCGGGCACTGGGGGTGCGCTAGTGTGAATCTAAATCTTCACGCTCTCGGAGGAACATTGCTATGGACACTAGGCATCACATCGCTAGTAATCGCTTTCATCGCTTTCTTTTTCATACTGACAAACACGGCTTACGCTTTGACCTGCCCCGTCTCGATGGACCCGGCGAAATCGCTCCTGATCAGAGACCTCAGCGTCGTCGAGGATCCGACGCGAACCGTCTGGACGGGCGCGACTGACACGAGCGCGGAGGGCGCCTGGTCCTTCGGGCGCTTGATGGCCCACCTGGCCGGTGCGCATGAGCCCTCGGAGTTTGTCCGCCGTTGGTTGGAGAACTGGGAACGCGACCAGACGATCAATGGTTTCAGCGTTCAAAATCGCGCCACCATCGCAACAACCGTTATCGATCCTTGGCCGAAACTACCCGACGGCAAGCTCGACTTGACCCAGGCCCCCATGCGCCTCTTGGGGATCGTCTACCGGCCTGATTTGCGCAATCCCGGGCTCGATCGCGGCGGTGAAGGGAGGTTTGTTTTCGGCGTGCTGGATAGATTCGGAAACAAGCTACAGTTCACCGTCATTCTCGAATACGACTTAGCGGCGCAAACCGACGCCGAGGTACAAACCTGGGCTGCGGACTTCCAGAACTTGTCAACCTTAGAATTCGGTGAGGCATTCAATACCGAGCTCGAGGCGATCACGAATCGGTTCGCCGGACCGGGCGTGGCGCCGGATAAGATCAATGGCAGCGCCATCCTGAGAGTGCGCACCAACGAGATCGCGCTCGCATTCCCCTGGGAGTTGCGTGAGTTTGCGTTAAGCGGCAATGGCCGACGGCTACGGGAGGTCACTGTCAAGCAAACGCCGGACATCGGTCTCAACAACACTGGGATTTTTGCGGAGTGGATCGATGCCAACGCGGAGCGTATTCGTAGTAAACCCAATAATGGAAGTATCCAAGTCCCGTCCGCTTTCAAGGGCGTGCCGTTCTTGGCCGGCGCTATCGCCAATAACCTCGATGTGTGGGATGCCCCGGCCAGCGACGGGGAGGCGGTGTTTCGGGTCGCGCTCAATACCTGTAACGGGTGTCACGGCGTCGAATCCGGCACGTCCTTCCTGCATGTCAACCCCAGAACCTCGGGATCGGAGGCGGTCCTCTCCGAATTCCTAACGGGAACCATGGTATCGGATCCGAGGGACGGGGAGATCACGCGCGAGTTCAATGAGCTCGAAGCTCGCAGCGCAGAAGTGGACGCTATTTTATGCCCCTCACCGTAACGAGCGAGGTTGGGGTGAGCCTGGGAACCGCGCACGAAAACCGACGGCAAGCGGTTCGCGGAACATGATCGTAGTATGTCGTATAAGGAGGACGTATGCCTAAGCACGATGGTAATTATCGATTCTCGGTAACATTTTTGGGTGCCCTGCTGCTCGTTTTTGTGGCGAGCTACAGTGCCGCGACCGCAGCTGCGGTTTACTACAAGCGGGGACCGGATGCGCCTTGTGTGTGCTGCGATGGCGGAACCAACTGCCCGGAATGCGCAGGCGGCGACCGGTTTGATGCCTATAGCGGCAATGTCCACCGGGCGATCAAGGATCTCGAGATCTGGGGGGGCGTGGGACAGCATCAACTGGTCTGGATGCGCCACGCAAACAGCCGCAAGGCCGCTGGTGGGCTTAATCAGCAGCCCTTCGGCGAGGCGCACCACTGGCGCCACGCCTATCAATGGGAGATGGAGGAGACCGGCCCAAGTGAGCTCAGCGTGCATTACCCGGCGGGGGGAAGCAATAGCTTCAATCCGAGCGCAAGCGACCCCACCGTGTGGGAGCCCATCGCCGTCGTCGGTAAACGGATCTTTCAGGACGGCAGCAACTTTGTCCTGCAGATGGAGGATGGCTACCGCTACCGCTTCGAGAAGCAGACAGATGCGGATGGCTCTATCCACTATCAAATGGAAGCCTTCACCGACACCCAGGGAAATCTCTACGATTTGGTCTACGACCCTGCCGATAGAACCCTGATGCATGTGAAAGAACCGGCCGGCCGGTTTTTCACCATCATCTACAAGACAGAGGATGGTCTTAAGGTCATCGACCAAGTCTTAACCAGTGATGGCCGCAGCGCTACCTACAAGTATACGGTCGTCAACGATGGGGTGACGAGTTGGTTGGAGCTCACCAGCGTCACCTATGGCGATGAGACCGTCGCCACCTATGAGTACCACCAGCAGGCGCCCGGCGTTAGACCGCTGCTCGAGCATGCGGTAGACCCGCGCCTCGATGGCCGCTCGGTCGATATGCGCTATGTGTACGACGCGACCGAAGGGTTCGTGCTCCAGGAGAAGAACGGCAAGACCGGGGAAGTCTTGGCAAGCCTGGAGAGGAGCGGTGCGCAGCGTATCATCGAGTATGCCAACGGTGGGAAGGACACCCTGACCGTGCCGATCGCCCAGCAGGGCCAGGTAGATAGCGGGACGGACAGCTTAGGGCGGGTGACAGAGTACACCTACGATGCCGATGGCACGGGGTTCTTGATCGAAAAGAAGGATGCGGAAGGGCGGGTGACGAAGTACACGCGGACGATTTATGGCAATCCCCTCTCCATCACCTACGCGGCGGGGACTGAAGACGAGGCGACGGAGTCCTGGACCCGCGACGATCTGGACCTGGTCCTGACCCACACCGATGAACGCGGATTTGTAATGACGAATACGCGCGATGCGCTGCATCGCATCACCCGCATCGACTACCCCGACGGGGCCTTCGAGACGTTCACCTACAATGACTTCGGTCAGGTACTGACCCACCGCCGGCGCAACGGCGGGCTGGAAGAGTGGGACTACGATGAGGATGAACGCCAGCTAAAGATCGCCTACGCGGACGAAACCCCCGAGAGCACCCTCGACAACCCGACCGCCACCTACACCTACGATACCGCCGACCGCCTCGCCTCGGTGACCGATGCGCGCGCGCATACCACCAACTATGAGTATAACGAGCGGGGACTCATGACCAAGATCATCTACCCGCTGACACTCCCCGATACCGAGCGGGCCTTCGTCCAGTATCAATACAACGACTTCGGCGATCGGACGCAAGTGATCAATGAGCTCGGCAACACCTGGGTCACGGCCTACGATGAGTTTCGCCGGCGCACCAGCCTGACCGATCCCCCCACCGTGACCCATCCCTTGGGGCGGACGACTGTGTGGAGTTATGACCTGCCGGGCGGGGTCTGCGGCTGCGCCCATGAGGAGGACAAGCCCACGAAGATCACGCTGCCAAGCGGCAAGATGACCGCCATCGAATACGACACCGAGTGGCAGAAGACCGCCGAGACGGTGGGGGATGGCTCCGCGGATGCGGCCAGGACCGAGTACGAGTACGACGAGGTCGGCAATCTCACCACCATGACCGATCCGCGCGCGAAGATCTGGACCACGGAGTACGACCAGCGCGATCGCAAGAAGAGTTTCACCGATCCGCTGGGGAATAAGACCGCGTGGACCTACGACGATGCCGGGAACGTCCTGACCGCAACGCGGCCCGATCTCGGTGTCACCACCTACGATGACTACGATCCGATGAACCGGCTCAAGCAGATGACCGATCCTCATCCTCAAGGCCAGGTGACGCAGTATGCCTACGATGCGGAAGGCAATCTCGTGACGCTCACGGATGCGAACGCGCATGTCTACGAATTCAAGTATGAAGACCTGCGCAACCTGCGCACCCAGCTCGGCTATCCGGGTGACTCCGCGGATCCAGATGGCTCCGCGGAGAAGTTCGCCTACGATGCGGTCGGCAACCTCGCGACCTACACCACCCGCGCAGGCCAGGTGAGGACCTATACCTACGATGAGCGCGATCGTGAGACTCGGTCCGATTGGAGCGATGCGACCCCGGATATAACGACGCGCTATGATGCGGCCAATCGGATCCTCAGGCGCAAGAGCTCGGTCTCGACGCTCACCTACGCCTACGATGAGGCCAATCAGCTCCTGAGCGAGACCCAGGCGATCAGGGGCACTGCGCCCAAGACCATCGCCTACGACTACAACGAGGATGCACTCCCGGAGACCCTGACCTATCCGGATGGCAGCCCGTTGACCTACGCCTATACCGGGCGCAACCAGCTCGGGTCGATCACGCCGGGGGGCGCCTCTGCCCTGGTCGAATATGCCTATGATCTCAACGGTAACCGCTTGACCAAGGACCTGCTGGAGAACGCGACCAGTGTCGACTATGTCCATGACGACGCCAACCGCATGACCGGCATCGAGCACCGGAAGGACGCCATCGCCTTTGCGAGCTTCGGCTACGGATACGATGCCGTCGATCGGCGCACCTTCGTGAGCCGGGAAGATGGCCGCGGCGATGAGTTCGGCTACGATGCGGTCGATCAGCTCACCGATGTGCTCTATCAGGTGGAGAACCCGGATGCCGATCCGAACACCCCGCCTCTGAACCCGGCGCGGACGGTGCACTACGAATACCACGCGACGGCTGATGGCCGGGTCGATCAGGTCGGCAACCGGCTCGAGGTGGTGGACAACGGGGTGGCGACGAGCTACGAACCCAACGAGCTCAATCAATACACGGAGATCGGCGCGCTGGCGCTCACCTACACCCCGAACGGGAACCTGAAGAGCCATGACGGCTGGACCTACACCTACGACGCCCAGAACCGTCTGACCCGCGCGAGAAATGGGGTGACGACGGTTACCTTCAAGTACGACCCGATGAATCGGCAGGCGCAGCGCGTGATCAACGGCGTCAAGACCTTCTTCTACTACGACGGCTGGAACCTCATCGAGGAGCGGGATGGGGCGGATGTCCAGCTTGCGGAGTATGTGCACGGGGCGATGATCGATGAGTTGCTGTCGAAGACGACGTCTAACGGTGCGGTGTACTACCATCAGGACTCCATCGGCAGCGTGACGCAGCTGACGGATGCGGATGGGGAGGTAATGGAGAAGTACGAGTACGATGTGTTTGGTCAGCCGACGATCCAGGATGCGGGTGGGGCGGTGATCGGTGCCAGCGGGTTCGGGAATCGATTCCTGTTCACGGGAAGGGAGTTTATTCAAGAGACGGGGCTCTATGACTACCGGAACCGGGTGTATTCGGGAGAGCTAGGGAGGTTTTTGCAGACGGATCCGATACGGTTTGATGCGGGGGATGTCAATCTGTATACATATGTGAGCAACAATTCTGTTAATAGCATTGATCCTACCGGCTTGGCAGAAGTTGATTGCGCTGCTCTCCTATCCAAACTACGGAATCTTTATGAACGACTCCAAACCAATCTAATAGTTGCGGGTGAACTCGCGGGGCAATTGGCCATGGCGGAGAGGGATGCCTTGGAAGGTAGAATTCTTGTTGCAACCGCGGGCGCAGAGGTAGGAATCTTTTTCGGAGTCGCTAGCGCAGCAGCTGGTACCAAGCCTCTAGCAGGAATTGTTAGCTCATCGGGCAAGACCCCGGCTCTAATAACCAATCCAGTTGCTAGAAAGGTTGCTGGTGGTGTTATTGCTACGGCTAGCGCTGGCGTATCATCCGTTTTAGGTGGTGATACTCTACGCTCGATTGAGCAACAACTTGCCGAAATTAATTCCGAAATATCAGAAATTAACGGCGAAATCAAAGGGCTGTCTGCCATTTATTCCGAGTGTTGTACATAAACTTGCGGTTAACAACGGTCGAAAAAGCCAGATCTCGTAGGTTGGGGTGAGGTACGAACCCCAACATTTCACGGCGCCGGGATTCCGTTGGGGTTCGCGGCGCTCACCCCAACCTACGATGGGGACTACGATCGGGGTGGAATGAATGCGTTATCGGCGGGCGGAGGTGGGGGGTGGAACGTATTTCTTCACCGTCAACCTGGCCGAACGGAAACGAACCCTGCTGGTGGATCAGGTGGACGTGTTGCGCGGGGTGATTCGACGGGTGAAGGCGATGCATCCGTTTCGCATCGATGCGATGGTGATCTTGCCCGATCACCTGCATGCGTTATGGACGTTACCCGAGGGAGATGCGGATTACCCGACGCGCTGGATGCTGATCAAAGCGGGGTTCTCGCGGCAACTACCGACAGGTGAACGGCGCGGTGACAGCCGGCAGGCCAAGGGGGAGCGAGGGATCTGGCAGCGGCGCTATTGGGAGCACCTGATCCGCGACGATCGGGATCATGGGCGGCATGCGGACTACCTTCACTACAACCCGGTGCAACACGGTTACGTGAAACGGGTAGCGGATTGGCCGTATTCGACATTCCATCGCGAGGTGCGCCGCGGCCTGTATCCGCGCGATTGGGCGGGCGGCCCTGAATCCGAATTGGAGGCCGGCGAACCTGCATGAAGATAGCAAACGTAGGTTGGGGTGAATGCAATGAACCCCAACAACCACCGTCACGACGTCATGTACGGATGGTTCGGTTGGTTGGTGACGGCGGTTGGAATGCGATTATGAACACTGGTGGGATTCCAACTCTAGTACATACCGGAGTTTCTCGTTGACCTCGTGGAGCAAGCCTTCCGAAAACTCGCCCAGTTCGCCGAGAATGATTGAATGGTCTACCGTCACGAGTTTGTCGAGCTTGACCAGAACTCACTTTAAGCCCGGTCTGAGCAAAGTCCGGGTGCGAGCTGTCAACAAACAAGCAAGCGTAGGTTGGGGTGAATGCAATGAACCCCAACATTTCACGGCGCCGGGATTCCGTTGGGGTTGCATCCTCGGCGCGCCATGCAGGCCCATTCCCTGGCCCTGGCTTTCCTGCGTCACCCCAACCTACGATGGGGATGATACGATCGGGGTGGAATGAATGCGTTATCGGCGGGCGGAGGTGGCGGGTGAAACCTATTTCTTCACCGTCAATCTGGCAGCGGTGCGTGGTGTTGTTCGACCTCGGGCATGACCAACGCTCCCCTGAGACTCTGTGCCGGGTCATATTCTGCCCTCAGGTTGCGGATCGCGTGCTGGTAGACCTGCGACACTACGAGCCGCACGTAAGACGCGGTACGCGCCGCACCCCGGTCTGCCACGCGTCGGATGATATCCAATACGTCCGCCGGGGTGATGTCACCCAGCCGTCTATTACCGATGATGGGGTACAGCTCCTTGTCCAACCAGCGCCGCATCGACTCTCGCCATGACCCAGAACGATGCTGTGCCTTGGCGCTGTACCACTCATCGGCCACAGCCCGGAACGTGCCAGCCGCGGCCTCTACCGCCGCGCGCTTATCGGTGCGCTTCTGCTGCGCCGGGCTCTCACCTTGCGCTACACGCTTGCGCGCCCTCAGGTGCCGCTCACGCGCTTCGGCAAGCGCCAACTCGGGATAGGCGCCGATGGTCAGCGTCTCCCGCCGCCCGTGAAGACGATAGTCATAGCGCCATGACTTGCCGCCGTGAGGGGAGACGTGCAAGTACAACCCGCCTTGGTCAGCGAGCTTGTACGACTTGTTCCTCGGTTTAGTTTGACGCGCCTTGGTATCTGACAGCATGGGACCTCCGTGACGGTATTCAGTAGGGCTACTAGCCAAGATACCGTCAATGATACCGGCAATACCGTCAGGATGTCATTGGACGATGTTGGACGACTATGGAGGGACAGTTGTTGTTATAACAGCAGCTTACAGAAGGTTAGCGCACGTCCTTGGATGCTAACAGAAGTGACTCGACATAACGCGCCACGATGTCGACCTCGATGTTCACCCATTGCCCCTCTGTGTAATCACAAAAAGTGGTTTTTTGCACAGTATGGGGAATGATCTGTACGCTGAATTCCGCTCCCTCAATAGCATTAACGGTCAGGCTGACGCCATCGACGCATACCGAGCCTTTACGGCTGATGTAGCGCTGCACGATCTCGGGTGCGCGGATCAGAAAAAGGTAAGTCTCGCCTTGCCTTGCGCGCTTTACCACCGAACCGACGCCATCCACATGACCGGTCACCAGATGTCCGCCCAATGGGCTCGAAAGAGTGAGGGCTGTCTCCAGATGGACCCGAGATCCGGGCGCCAGCGCTCCCAAAGTGGTCGTCGCTAAGGTCTCAGGCGAGAGATCCACGGCAAACTCGCGATCGAGCTTTTCGACCACAGTGAGGCACACCCCATGCACGCACAAGCTATCGCCCAGTTTCAGTTGGTCTAGGGAAAGCTCACCGGCGTCCACGCGTAAGCGCGCGCTGTCGCCTTGGCGCTTGACTTCGACCACTCGCCCTATGGCGGCCACGATTCCGGTGAACATGACAGCGAGTCAGCTCGTGCTAACGCCTGCGGTAATGCGTAGATCCGCGCCTATTTGACGGAGATCTTTGACCTGTAGCCGCAGGCCATCGCTCAAACGCGATATCCCCGGCAGCCAGAGCAGCGGCTGGGCTTCGCCGCCCAGCAGCATAGGCGCTGTATATAATACGATCTCGTCGACCAGCCCGGCTCGAAACATCGCGCCCGCCAGTGTGGGGCCGGCCTCCAGCAGCACTTCATTGATCTCCATGTCGGAAAGACGTTCGAGTGCCTGGCTCAGATCGACGCGGCCATCGCGGGCGCTTACCATCAGCACCGTAACACCCCGATCGATGAAGGGCTGCTGCTTGTGCTGAGGCTGTTCCAGAGTCATGATGCACGTTTTTCCCGGTTGAGCGTGCAGCCGGGCGTTCAATGGCGTGCGCAAGCTCGAGTCCATGATAACTCGTAAGGGTTGCCTGCCGCCCATTTCGATCTCCGGATCGCGAACGGTAAGCGAAGGATCATCGCTCAACACGGTGGCGATACCGGTCATGACGGCAGAGGCTTGCGCGCGCAAGCGCTGCACATCGGCGCGCGCCGGCTCGGCCGTGATCCACTTGCTCTCGCCCGACGCGCTCGCTGTCCGTCCGTCCAGGCTCCCCGCCAGCTTGCAGGTGACAAAAGGCCTGCCACGCTCCATGCGCGAAAAAAAGCCCCGATTGAGATGCCGGCTTTCCCCTTCCAACAACCCGCATTCCACCTGCATCCCCGCTTCCTGCAGAATAGCGAAGCCTTGCCCCCGCACTCTGGGGCTCGGGTCTTCAGCCGCAGCCACCACCCGCCTTACCCCCGCCTTTACTAGAGCCTCCGTGCAAGGCGGCGTACGCCCGTGATGGCAACAAGGCTCCAGGCTGACATAGCACGTTGCGCCCGCCGCTCGCGGGCCGGCCATCGACAGGGCAATGATCTCGGCGTGCGGGCCGCCGGCATAACGGTGCCATCCTTCTCCCACGCGCTCTCCTTCCTTGACCAGCACGCAACCGACCCGTGGGTTCGGGTGGCAGGTGTTCAGCCCGAACCGCGCCAGCTGGAGGGCCCTCGCCATATGTTGGAAGTCTTCCGCTGCAAAGGCCATAGGTTACGCCGCGCGGCCAAGTGATGTATGGATTAGCCCGCGCCCTCATCGAGAAGGAGAAGGTCAAGCTGCACCTTGCGCACCTCCGGCGGCAGCTCTTTTTCCAGGCGCTCGATTTCTTCAAGAAATGCCCGCACGTCCTCGAAGTGCCGGTAGACGGAGGCGAAGCGCACAAAGGCTACTTGATCGAGGCCGCGTAGCTCTGCCATGACCAGCTCGCCGATCTTGCGAGAAACCACCTCCCGCTCGCCGCGCCCGCGTAATTGCCGTTGGATGTGACTTATCGACTGTTCAATGCGCTCGGTAGGGACAGGCCGCTTCTGCAACGCGCGTAACATGCCGGCACGCAACTTCTCTTCGCTAAACGGCTCTCGCCGGCCATCGGACTTAATGACCCGCGGCAAGGAAAGCTCCGGGGCCTCATAGCTGGTGAAGCGTTCCGAGCAGCGATCGCAGCGTCGCCGTCGGCGCACTTGGTAGCCGCCACCGACAACGCGCGAGTCGATGACGCGGGTATCTTGGGCGTTACAAAACGGACAGCGCATGGCGCATGGCTCATGCCGCGAGCCGTTGCCCCCCCCGCCGCTGAGCTCTCACGCCTCATCCCCTGTTGCAAATAGGTACTCAGGAGCCGTAAACCGGGAACCGCTTGCAAAGCGCCAACACTTCTCCTTTAATGCGCTCGATAACCGATTCGTCCTTGACGTTATCGATGATATCGCAGATCCAGCCCGCAATTTGGCGAGCTTCCGCTTGTTTAAAGCCGCGGGTGGTCATGGCAGGAGTGCCGATGCGGATCCCGCTGGTTACAAAGGGCGATTGGGGATCCTTGGGTACGGCGTTCTTGTTTACCGTGATGTTGGCCCGCCCCAACGCGGCGTCCACTTCCCTGCCGGTCAGCCCTTTGTCGATGAGGCTGAGCAAAAACAGATGATTGTCGGTTCCCCCGGAGACGATGGTGAGCCCGCGTTCCACGCACACCGCCGCCATGGCCTTGGCGTTATCCATCACCTGCTGCTGATAGGCCTTAAACTCGGGCCGCATCGCCTCCTTGAAGGCCACCGCCTTGCCCGCGATGACGTGCATCAAGGGCCCGCCCTGATAGGCCGGGAACACCATGAAACTCAGCTTTTTCTCGATCTCCTCGTTCGCTTTGGCCAGGATCAAACCGGCGCGCGGGCCGCGCAGCGTCTTGTGCGTGGTGGTAGTGGTGACATCGGCGATCTGCACCGGGCTGGGATAAAGCCCCACCGCAACCAGACCCGCCACGTGGGCGATATCCGCCACCATGTAGGCGCCTACCTTGTCGGCAATGGCCCGAAAGCGTTGCCAATCGACCACCCGCGAGTAGGCCGAGAATCCGGTCATGATAAGCTTGGGCTTGTGCTCGAGGGCCAGTTTCTCCGCCTGATCGTAGTCGATCTCTCCCGTGCCGTGGTTTAAGCCATATTGCACCGCTTTGAATATCCGGCCCGAGACGTTGACCGGCGCCCCGTGGGTGAGGTGTCCGCCCTCTGCCAGGCTCATTCCCATGATGGGATCCCCCGGTTGGATCAACGCCAGATACACGGCTCCGTTAGCCTGCGAACCCGAGTGCGGTTGGACGTTGGCGTAATCGGCGCCGAACAAAGCTTTCGCGCGGTCGATGGCGAGCTGCTCCACTACATCCACGTATTCGCAGCCTCCGTAGTAACGTTTGCCCGGATAGCCCTCGGCGTACTTGTTCGTCAGCACCGATCCCTGCGCCTGCAGAACCCGCGGGCTGGTATAGTTCTCGGAGGCGATCAGCTCGATATGCTCTTCCTGGCGCCGCCGCTCTCCTTCCATCGCCTTCCATAGCTCGTCATCGAAACCGGCGATCTTCATGTCTTGGGTGTACATAGGTAAATCTCCGCAACGCAAAAAACGGGAACGGCCCACTCAGGCAGCCAAAAAAGAGGGTAAATTTTAGCAGACGCGACACGCGCTTGCACGGCCCGCGCCGAATCGGGCAGGGCGTTCCCCAAGATAAGGCTCAGGCACCATCTCGCCGCGCGATTTCCTGCAAGGGCTTAAGCAGTTCCAAGGGCAGCGGAAACACGATGGTGGAGCTTTTTTCCCCTGCGATCTCGGTGAGGGTCTGCAAATAGCGTAGCTGCATCGCCTGCGGGATGGTGGCCAGGATCTCGGCGGCTTTAACCAACTTTTCCGCGGCTTGCAATTCGCCCTCGGCGTGAATCACCTTAGCCCGGCGTTCTCGCTCGGCTTCCGCCTGCTTCGCGATGGCTCGTATCATGTTTTCATTGACATCGATGTGCTTGATTTCCACATTGCTCACCTTGATCCCCCAGGCGTCTGTTTGTTTATCGAGGATCTGCTGGATATCCGCGTTTAGCTTATCGCGCTCGGCCAGCATTTCGTCCAGATCATGTCGTCCCAACACTGAGCGCAGGGTGGTCTGTGCGAGTTGGCTGGTCGCGGCATGATAATCCTCTACCTGGATGATGGCTCGCTCCGGATCGATAACCCGAAAATAGAGCACGGCGTTTACCTTGACCGACACGTTGTCCTTAGAGATGACATCCTGTGTCGGTACGTCCATGGTGATGGTGCGCAAATCAACCCGCACCATCTGTTGGATACCGGGCACGATGATGATCAATCCTGGCCCTTTGACTCTTTGAAAACGGCCGAGAAAAAACACCACGGCACGTTGGTACTCGCGCAGAACCTTGAGGGTGATCAGCAGGAACATCAAGATCGCGACAGCGATGAATATACCTAGGCCCATAGTGTTTACTCCTTAGTTTCCGGTTCGACTCTTAACCGCAAGCCATCTATCCCCGTCACGCGCACCCTGTCGCCGCGCTTGAGGCCAGTAGCGCAAAGCGCCTGCCAGCGTTCCCCGTGGATCCAGATTAAGCCTCTTCCCTGAAAATCTTCATAGGCTTCCCCGAGCTTTCCGATCAACTCTTCAGAACCCGTTACCGCAGGGCGCCGATGATACTTCACCGCCAACCACGCGATCCCCATGAAAAAGGCCGCGCTGGTTGCGGCCACCCCGCCGATCAAGGGGAGCGACACGGCGTACTCACCTGTCTCGGTGTCGAACAGGATGATCGAGCCAACCACAAAAGCAATCACGCCCCCTATCCCCAAGACCCCAAAGCTCGCCATAAACACCTCTGCCACCATGAAGGCGATCCCGAGCAGGATCAAAGCGACACCGGCGTAATTGACCGGAAGAACTTGCAGCGCGTAAAGCGCAAGCAACAGGCAGACGGATCCGATCACGCCAGGCAGCACAAATCCCGGGTTGGCGAGCTCGAAAAATAGACCGTAGACACCTAAGAGCATGAGCAGATAAGCGATGTTGGGATTGCTGATCACGGCCAGCAGCCGAGTGCGCCAGTCGGGTTCGAGACGCTCTACCACCGCGCTCTTCGTTTCCAGCGCGCGCTTCTCCCCGGCGACATTCACCTTGCGCCCGTCCAATTGCTCCAAAAGTGCCCCGAGATCGTTGGCAGTCAGATCGATAACACGTTTGCGCAGGGCTTCTTGCGCCGATAGACTCGCGCCCTCACGCACCGCCTGCTCGGCCCACTCGGCATCGCGCCCGCGCAGCTGCGCCAGGCTGCGGATGTAGGCCACGGCGTCGTTTACCGCCTTGCGGGCCATGGCGTCTTTTGGCATTGCCGGCTTATCGCGCGCGGTTTTGTCGGTTTCTTTTTTATCCTTCTTGCGCTCTGGCTTTTCCTCTTCCTCATCGCCGATCCCAGGGAATCCGCCGATAGCCACCGGAGTGGCCGCTCCCAGATTGGTTCCAGGGGCCATGGCGGCGACGTGCGCCGCATATAAGATATACGTCCCCGCGCTCGCCGCTCGCGCCCCGGTCGGCGCAACGTAAACGGCCACCGGCACGCGGGAGGCGGTGATGCTCTGGATAATGTCACGCATGGCGCTGTCCAGCCCCCCCGGAGTGTCGATCACGATCACGGCAAGAGCGACGTTTTTTTCCGCGGCCTGATCCAGGCCACGGATGAGATAGTCCGCCGTCGCAGGTCCGATGGCATCTTTTACCGTCAACACCAGGACGCGGTTTTCCGCCGCTGCAACAGCGGGCGCAAGGCACGCCAAAAAAAGAAAGACCTTCACCCACATAAGCCTATAGCCTTCGCTCACCCACCGCACAGAGTCTAAGGCAGTCAAAGCATATTCTCTATCTTTAGCGTAGACCAGCATGAGACGGGCGGCGGCATCAACGGCCTTCTCGATACCGCCCGCGCCGCTCAAGACCAAGCCGGGTTTTCTTTTCTTTCAACCATGCTTGAAGGAACACGCCCCCCCGGACGTCGGTGAGCACCGAGCCGTTGGCGAGTAAAGCAGCATTCTGTTACGCTCAGGGCGTGATGGTTAACGAACGTTAAGCGTCTAAAAGGAGATGACACACCAGCACGTTGGAAGCGCCATGATTATGGCACGCGTCGGCTGCTATGCCGAACTTTCCGTTCAGTATCGTTTATCGAGTGCATGAAAGTGCCGTGCAAGTTGTCGCCTTAGCCCATCATCGGAGGCGGCCTGACTACTGGCGGGTCGTTAACCAAGCAAGCTTGGCACCGCGCCGCTAAATGGCCATCAAGAAATCCGAGCTCTACAGCTCCCTCTGGAAGAGTTGCGACGAGCTGCGTGGCGGCATGGATGCCTCCCAGTACAAAGACTATGTGCTGGTCCTGCTGTTCGTTAAATACGTCTCCGACAAATACGCCGGGCAAAAGGACGCGCTGCTCGATGTGCCCGCGGGCGGTAGCTTCACCGATATGATGGCCCTGAAGGGCGACAAGGAGATCGGGGACAAGATCAATAAGATCATCGGCAAGCTCGCTTTCGCCAACGAAGTACTGCAAGGCATCGCGTTTCCCGATTTCAACGACGACGACAAGCTCGGCAAGGGCAAGGAGATGGTCGATCGCCTCTCCAATTTGGTGGCCATCTTCAATAACCCGGCGCTCGATTTTCGCGGCAACCGCGCCGAGGGTGACGATCTCTTGGGCGACGCCTACGAATACCTGATGCGCCACTTCGCCACCGAGTCGGGCAAGAGCAAGGGGCAGTTCTACACTCCGGCCGAGGTATCCCGCGTCATGTCCATGGTGATCGACCTCGGCGCCGCCAAACGTGCCGACCAGGCCATCTACGACCCCACTTGTGGCTCCGGTTCGCTGCTCTTGAAAGCCCACGACGAAGCCCGAAGCCGCGCGCGGCTGGACCTCGCCCTCTACGGGCAGGAAATGGACAATGCCACCGCCGCCTTGGCCAAGATGAACATGGTCCTGCACGACTGCCCGACGGCGGAGATCTGGAAGGACAATTCGCTGGCCGCGCCCTACTTCAAGCAGGCCGACGGGCGGCTCAAGACCTTCGACTTCGTGGTGGCCAATTTCCCGTTCTCGAACAAGGCGTGGAGCAACGGCCTCGACC
>JBOIEE010000241.1:0-3262 GCA_050740975.1 Gammaproteobacteria bacterium
AACAATCCCGGATCGCCGACTGCATCGTGGTCGGGGGTGGGGTGATCGGGCTGCTCACTGCCTATGAGTTGGCACAGGAAGGCTTGCGGGTTACCGTGGTAGAGCGCGGACATCGAATCGCCGGTGCTGCCTCATGGGCGAGTGGGGGGGTGCTGGCGCCACTGTACCCGTGGCGTATTTGCCCGGCCGTTTTGCCTCTTCTGAATTGGAGCCACGCTCGGTACCGGCAACTGGCTTTAGAGCTTACGGCGTGCTCCGGCGTCGATCCGGAATGGGTGCAGTCAGGGCTTCTCATCTTGGAGCCCGCATTGTGGCCAGAGCTCGCAACGACGGAAAGTCCATTCACTTCCGATGCGCAACTCCTCAACCAGCGCGGCCTTAAATCCCGGGAGCCTGGTGTTGGTGCAGGCGAAAATGGAGCCCTTTGGTTCCCGCAGGTGGCGCAGATCCGCAGCCCCCGTTTGTTGCGCGCCCTCGAGCTGAGCTTAGCGCATAAAGGAGTCAAGCAGCTTTCGGCGCCGGTGCAAGGGATCCTAAGCGACAAGAGAAAGGCGGCAGGCGTTGTTACGCGCGATGGCCGAATCTATGCCCCCATCGTCGTGGTAGCGGCCGGGGCGTGGAGCGGGTTAGTTTTGGGATCTCTAGGCAAAGGGTTCGAATTGCGTCCCATCCGCGGCCAGATGCTGCTCATCGCCGTAAAGCCAGGGCTGCTGCGGCATGTTCTGGTCCAGCGCGATCACTACCTCATCCCGCGGCGAGACGGGCAGGTCCTCGTCGGCAGCACCTTGGAGAACACGGGATTCAATAACGCCATAACCGCCGAAGCCAGGGAAACCCTAACGGCATCCGCCTGGAGCATGTATCCCCGCATAAGGAACTATCCCATTGTCACGCACTGGTCTGGGCTGCGACCCGGCTCCCCACAGGGGATCCCCTGGATAGGCGCGCATCCGGAGCGCACGGGCCTGTATCTCAGCACCGGCCACTATCGCAATGGAATTTCCTTGGCGCCAGCTTCCGCGCGTTTGCTCGCCGATCTCATATTGCAGCGCCCCCCTATCGTCGAGCCATCGGCGTATGACCCCGCCCGTGCATCGCAAGATAACGGGCAGCGAGCTCACGCCGGTTCGAGCACGAGGACTTATCTGTCCACTGCAAGCCACTATAGGGCACTTCGATAAATTGCTTCCCTGCAGTTTATCGAATCGCAAAAGCAAAAAGCGCGGTTTTTGCTTTGCTCCATTGGTCAATCACTTAAGGCGTGATTGACCAATGTCCTCACGTCCCTGTAAGGAACGGGCACTTCGAATTAATCGAAGTGCCCTATAATTAGCGGCATGAAACTCGGGCGACAACTGACACAACAAGCCATCGAGGGCCAATTGGAGGAGGCGGGTGTGTCTCCAATGCCCCAGCGGGTGGAAATCGCGCGGATCATGTTGTCTCAGCCCCAGCATATGTCAGCGGAGGACGTGCTTGTTGCGTTACGGAAAGCCGGCGCAGCCGCTTCTAAAGCAACCGTATATAACACCTTGCGGCTGTTCGCCCAGTGTGGGTTATTGCGCACCGTGATCGTCGATCCGACCAAGGTGTTCTACGATTCCAATACCACGCATCATCATCATTTCTATGACGTGGAAGCGGGCACGCTGACAGATTTTCGTGCCGAAGAAGTCCAACTCACGCGGCTTCCAGATCTGCCGGAGGGTGCGGCCATGGATGGGGTGGATATCACCGTGCGGGTGCGCAGAACCCGGCCCGAAAAATAACGGGCTTATCGTCGTTGCGAAACAAGATCGCCGCCGCCTTTTATCTATGATTGCCATGTCTAAAACTACTTTATAAAACAATAAGATATAAATGAATAGCGTTGCGCTTGGCAATTATTTAGCAGGTTCGTTTTACAAGATTTAGCAGCTAAAATCAGTTGGTTGATTCTTGCCACCGTAGCTCAGCCGGTAGAGCAGACGATTCGTAATCGTCAGGTCAGGAGTTCGAGTCTCCTCGGTGGCTCCAATCCGTTGGTTCTTGCGCCCGCTTCTTTTACGACAGTTCGGCATATAGCACACCTTGCGGTCTATCCCCCCTTTCTTTATCCTTCAGAACTTCCGATAAGTCTCTGAAAGAAGGGTGACACTCAAAGCCTTTCTACTTTCCTTGGGAGAGCGTATCAGCTACCCCAGACGAACCTTCGAACCTCCGGGTTGAGCGGTGGGCG
This sequence comes from Gammaproteobacteria bacterium, assembly GCA_050740975.1. GTDB lineage: Bacteria > Pseudomonadota > Gammaproteobacteria > JBOHHR01 > JBOHHR01 > JBOHHR01. Next base: position 2,219 of record JBOIEE010000241.1, read on the forward strand.
CCTACGCTACATAGCGATTCTAAGATCACCCTTTATGACGTCACCTGTCACGGGAATGTCCGAGACGAAATCGAAAGGATTTTGAACCAGCTCTACTTCCTTACGCTCGATCAATCACCGGTTTTATACGTTGACGAACCATCCGGTACCTTGAATTTTCGAGTGGAGGTCAAAGATTACAAAGTTCCACTCCTACTTCGAATACACAAGCGCATAAAAGATGAAGAAAAACTAAGACTGCTGCACCGGCTTCAAGTCCACGTTTACAATAGCGGCGTGTTCTCGGACGGACTCGGGGAGTGCCTGCTGCCCATAATGAGTCAGGCAACTAATCAGGGCTACGCAGTTCATAGGGATCATTACGTGTCCGTATCAAGGTTTGCTGATAGAGTTCAGCACTATGGCGGAAGAACAGAGCAGGAGCTCGCAAGCGTGGCGGCGAAATATGGAGCGATCCAAGCCTGCCTGCAACACTTCGAAGGTTTAGCGGGATCCACGAGCGGTCGATCCGAGTCTGAATCCTGGTCTCGATTGGACGAGCCCCTATATAAACTCGTTCGCGATCTTGCACGGAAAGCCCGTACCGCTAATGGGGGTAGTTTTGCCCAGGTCTTCGAGCGGCATGCAGGATACTTGGACGACATCTGTCACGAAGTCGAGGATTGGAATATAGCTCGTAGCGCCAAGCCGCTTCTACATGACTTCCATCCGCACAACACGTTCTGCGATAGGAACCGGTGCGTACTCATTTATGACTTTGAAGACGTTGCAATGGGGTCTAGTGAGCCAGTGGCATTGGCGTTTGCCATTCATCGGTTTGTCCGCCAGCATGTTATAAACTCTATGCCTCCAGGCGGAAGAGAAACTAAGACGATTGAGCCTTTGGTCGATTTGTTCCTGGATCGGTACCAGTTAGGCGGCATGAAGGTTTCAGAGGATTTCAAGATCTCGCTCCATCTCTACATAAAGCTAGTGAATCTCATGAAACTGCTTCATGTTATGTGTTACTTTTTCCGACTCGAGACGGACCCTGCGCTAAGAACC
>JBOIEE010000242.1:0-3645 GCA_050740975.1 Gammaproteobacteria bacterium
GAAGCCTATGACACCCTGATCATCGACGAAGCCCATGAGCGCACGCTGAACATCGACTTCCTCCTGGGTTATCTGAAGACACTGCTGCCCCGGCGCCCGGCGCTTAAAGTGATCATCACCTCGGCGACTATAGATCCGGAGCGTCTGTCCCGGCATTTCAAGGGCGCGCCTATTATCGAAGTTTCAGGCCGAACCTACCCCGTAGAGTTACGCTATCGTCCAATCGTGAGCGAGGATGGGGGCGAAGGCGACCTGCAGCAAGCCATCGTGGCGGCGGTGGATGAGGTAGCGCAGGAACCCAGCGGGGATACCTTGATCTTCCTGCCCGGGGAACGCGAGATCCGGGAAACGGCGGAGACCCTGCGCAAACATCACCCACCCGACACCGATATCCTGTCTCTGTTTGCGCGTTTGAGCAGCGCCGACCAAGATCGCGTGTTCCTCTTCCATACGCGCCGGCACATCATCTTGGCGACGAACATCGCTGAGACTTCACTCACCGTGCCGGGGATCCGGTTCGTCATCGACACCGGCCTAGCCCGCATTAAGCGCTACAATCCGCGCCGCAAAGTGCAACGGCTTCCGGTGGAACCCATCTCGCAAGCTTCCGCCGAGCAGCGCAAAGGACGCTGCGGACGGGTTGCGGCTGGGGTCTGCATACGCTTGTACTCAGAAGATGACTTTGCAGAGCGCCCCCCTTTCACCGCTCCCGAGATCCAGCGGGCCAGCTTGGCGAGCGTGATCCTGCGGCTCAAATACCTAAAGTTTCAGGATATTGAAGCGTTTCCGTTCATAGACCCGCCCGAGGAGCGGTATATAAAAGACGGCTATCAACTGCTGCAGGAGTTGATGGCCTTGAATGAGAAGCGGGAGCTGACGCCGATAGGCTGCTTGCTCGCCCGTCTCCCCATCGATCCACGCATCGCACGCATGCTGGTTGCGGCCAACGCAGAAGGTTGCCTGGCGGAAGTATTGATCATCGCCTCGGCGCTCAGCGTACAAGATCCCAGAGAACGCCCCGCGGAGAGCCAACTGGCCGCAGATGAAGCGCACGAGCGCTTTCGCGATCCGCGCTCCGATTTCCTTGGCTATCTCAATCTTTGGCAGTTTTACCAGGAGCAGGCCTGCCATCTGTCCAAGAATAAGCTTCGCACGCTGTGTCGGTCACAATTCCTATCGTACTCGCGCATGCACGAATGGGCGGACGTACACAGCCAGTTGCGTGCGCTGATGCATGATTTTGGGTATAAAACCCATGACGATCCCGCGCCCTACTCCGCCGTGCACTGCGCTTTGTTGACGGGGCTCTTGGGGAACATTGGATTTCAGTCAGACAGGGGTGTGTTTGAAGGACCCCGGGGCGTCAAGTTTAGCCTCTTCCCCACTTCCACTTTGGCCAAGAAGCCGCCGAAATGGCTAGCGGCGGCAGAACTCTTGGAAACCTCGCGCTTATACGCCCGAACCGTGGCGGCCATCGAGCCCTCCTGGGTCGAGGAGCTTGCCGCACCACTGGTGAAGCGGCAGAACTTTGAACCGCACTGGGAAAAGCGCAGCGCGCGCGTGGTGACCTACGAGAGGGTGAGCTTGTACGGGCTGACCTTGGTGGCAAAACGCAAAATCGATTACGCCAGAATAGATCCCGCAGAAGCGAGAAGCATATTTATCCGATCGGCGTTGGTAGAAGGAGATCTCGACTGTAACACCCCGTTCTTTGTTCATAACCGAAAGCTCCTGGACTCGGTAGTGGAGCTGGAAAATCGCAGCCGCCGACGCGACATCGTGGTGGATGCGGAAACCATCGTTGACTTCTATCAGCAGCGGATCCCAGCCCAGGTCTGTTGCGCCAAAACGTTCGAGGCTTGGCGCAAGCAGGCCGAGGTAGAAGACCCACGGCTGTTGTTTTTTGGTCAGGACACGCTTATGCGCGACGGCACCCAGCCCGTGTCCGAGCACCAGTTTCCCACAGAGGTTCAGGTCAACGGCGCTGCTATCACCCTCCACTACCGCTTCGAACCCGGTCATCCTCGCGATGGCGTCAGCGCCCGCATACCGCTCGCCCTGCTCGGCCAGATCTCGAGCGAGCGTTGGCAGTGGCTGGTACCCGGCCTCTTGCATGAAAAGATAACGGCGCTGATCCGGGGACTTCCAAAAGATCTACGCCGCAGTTTCGTCCCCGCCCCGGAGTTTGCCAGGGCCTGTGTCGAAGTATTACCTTTCGGACAAGGCGAATTGTTGTCCGCCACCAGCCAACAGTTAAAGCGCATGACCGGGGTCTGCGTTCCAGCGGAGAGTTGGCAGCCAGAGCGCTTACGCCCACATCTGCACATGTTGTATGAAGTCGTGGCCCCGGACGGTCAAGTAGTGGCCGAAAGCCGAGATCTAAAATCCTTGCAAGCCGCGCTGAGCGCCGAAGCCCGCGCCATGTTCAGCAACACCCTGCACTGGGATATCGAGCGCCACGAGATCGTGCGCTGGGATTTTGGGACTTTGCCGGAGCGCATCACCTCGGTGCAACACGGTGCTACAGTCAGCGGATTCCCGGCCCTGCAAGACGATGGCCATTCGGTTTCCATCCGCGTGTTCGATACCCCTGAGCGTGCCGCAAGCGCGCAGCGGCACGGCTTACGCCGTTTATTCACACTCGTGCTCGCCAAGCAAATGGCTTACCTCAGCAAACATCTGCCGCACTTCGACACGATGTGCTGGTACTATGCCTCGGTGGGCAGCGCGAGCGAGTTGCGGGACGATCTGCTCAAGGCCACGGTGGATCGATGCTTTCTCACAGAAACAGCGGATCTGAGGTCCCCGCAGGCCTTCGAGACCTTGCTCGAGCACAGAAAGGCTCACTTGATAACGACGGCTAATAACTTGTGTGAGCTGGTCGGGGGGATATTGGAACGTTACCAAAAAATACGCCGACGGATCACACAAAAGGTGGGCGCTGACTCATTGCAGGCCCTAACGGATATTCGCCAGCAATTATCGACCCTCGTCCACAACGGATTCATTTCCGACACCCCTTCCGAATGGTTGCCACACCTGCCCCGTTACCTTCAGGCTATCGACAGGCGTTTGGACAAACTCGAGCAGGAACCGGCAAAAGACGGCGAGCGCTACGCGCGGTTGGAATCTTTCTGGCGCGCATGGCAAGCCGCCTCGGAACACAAGCCCGATGAAGCGCCCGTACAGCGTTTTCGCTGGCTGCTGGAAGAATTCCGTGTTTCCCTCTTTGCCCAGGATTTAGGCACTGCGGAGACGGTGTCCGAAACCCGCTTGCAACGGGAATGGGATAAGGTGTCTGCTGGGATACGCTAGCAGCCGCAGCGAACTACGCTGACATCCAGTGCTACGCGGGTTGATCACCTGGTACGAGAAATATGTAGTTAGCGGTTCACCCATCGAACGGTTCAGGGTTGCCCGCCCGGATTTTGAGCATCTACCGGGTTTCTTGTTGGGGTCCCCGAGCGCCTGTTCCTTGACCTTTGCGAAGAAAGGCCTGATCTCTTCGCGGCCGAGTCCCTTAAAGCGCCCCTCCTCCATATCCCGCTCGCCTTCGGCGAGCTTTGTCCGCAACCGGTCCAGGTTCATCTGGTAAATGAGTTCTTCATTGCGCTCCATGAAACGCAGCGCTTCCCGGATCACCTC
>JBOIEE010000243.1:0-6605 GCA_050740975.1 Gammaproteobacteria bacterium
TGGACCCCGGCACGCCCTGCTTTTCGAGCAGAACCAGGAGATCTACGTCGGAATAGGGGAACAACTGGCGCCGGCCATAGCCGCCTACCGCCAGCAACGCCAGGCCGGACGGCTTTCCGAACTGCGCTTCGAACAGTGAGATCGCCGCTTGGTCGACCGCATCCGAGCGGAGGCGAACCGCTTCTCTAGCGTCCCCGGTTGAGAAAAACCGCTCTTTGATCGCTTCCATCCGCGTCATGTGCCCGGACGGGTAAGGCGGGCAGTCTTGCCGGCGATATGGCGGCTCGCAGACTGGGAAGTACACCCCACAGCGGCGTCCTAAAGGACCTATCCTACAACGCCCCTTCGCCGCGATCGTTGTTGCGGATGCGAATCGCCTCCTCAATCGATGTGATGAAGATCTGTGATGCGGTGTGATGGGTATCGCTACGCCCAACCCATCCACGCTTACCGCCTGTTCTATTCGTCACGTCGACGTAGCTTACTGATCAGGCCGCGAGCTTAAGCTCTACCTTGAGGCCGGCACGAGTTGCAAGCGTGATGAGCATATCCAGGCTGAACTTGTCCCACTTACCCCGCACCAGATCGGAGACGCGCGATTGCCCTATCCGGAATCGCTCCGCCGCCTCCGCTTGGGTCCAGCCCCGCTCCTCAATAAGAAGGCGCAGGCGCGCCATGAGGTCCGCCCGCATCGACAGGATCGCCGCTTCTTCTGGAGGGAATCCGAGATCGGAAAACACATTGCCGGATGATTCGATGATGTCGGTATCATCGTCGTGCATAAGTCAAACTCCTATCGCTTGGTAGCGTAGGCGCGCCAATTTAACGTCATCCCGTCGGGTGCGTCGGGTTTTCTTTTGGAAGGCATGAAGGACATATACAGCTTCCGCTAACTTAGTAACGTAGATGACGCGCCACTCGCCGAGGACATGGACGCGGATCTCGTAGGCGCCCGGCCCTACGTCCGCCATCGGCTTCCAGTCGGAGGGCCTGGCCCCAAGCTGGACCTGCCACAGCTCGAATCCCGCGGCCCGTCGGGCTTCTGCAGGGAAAGCACAAAGGTCGTCACGGCTCTCCCCACGAACCTGAGCGGCTTCATGGCGTAAATTATATAGGTACTTTGATAAACCGCAATTCCCGCAGCGTGTCGGCATGCTCCGTCAATAGACGCGACCGCCGATCCCGCAGCGTCACGGTGAAGAAATAGGTAGCGCCGGGGATACGGGCGCGTCGGTAGTTCACCACGCATCGTATTATCCCGGATTCCGCTTCGCTTCATCCAGGCTACGCTGGCTTTCGTCTTACTATTGCGCCTTACAGGCGTTATCCCGGGTTCCGTTTCGCTTGGTCCAGGTCACACTGCCGTATCACGGCTTGAACTTGCAGTCTAGGTCTGCTTTACCAGTCTGGCTCTTAATCTTCAAAGACGATGTCGTAGCGACGAGGAAGCCGGGAACACCGCACTGAACCCCGTTGATCGTGCAGGGGATATCGCTAAAGTGTTTTGTGCCCTTTGTGATCCCTAACTGTGCCAGCGTCGCTGGTGGAACCGTGCCCGTACAGGTGATGCTCATTTGTTCGGGTGGTGCGTTGTTGATACAGTGCAACAACGAGTTGGTCGTGAAAATCGACGTAGTGTCCGGCATAGCGCTAAACGGGGGCAAGTCAATCTCACACAACCATCCCAAAAACTTTTCTGCCGGCCCCTGGGTAGACGCTGGCGGCGGAGCGCCGTACGCCAATGCCAGAGCCGTCCACAAGCCCACAGCAATTTTCCTGTTCATCTGCTTCCTCCTACTAATCCGGTGCAGGTTTGATGAGGAAGCAGTCGGTGTTTCCGGCGACTGTATGGCAGACCCGCTTTTCCCGGTCGCCTAGCAGCGCGCCACTTTGCATTTTTTGATATTGCAGGAGCAACGCCTCTTCTATGCCCTCGATGTCGACCGTGACGCCCGCCGCCTGCTCGGTTGCCGAAGGGATCGGTGTGTCTGCGGTTGTGGTGTCTATGCTAACCATACCCGGATCGGTACAGAGGATAGGACCTGTGAATCCGGCTTCTCCTATAGCCTGTCCATCGTTATTATTTTGCAGCGAATAGACGATAACGAAGTCGACCTGGGGGAGAGGTTCTCCGGGAAGCCCGCCCTCGGCAGTCAGGGAGTTCTGGAGTTCTATGACCGCTCCGTTAGTTAATTCGCAACCTCCCCAGACCTTGTTTGCTGCTGGCGGACCCGGCAGTTGCGCCAGAGCGCCAGGGGAGACGCCCAGGATCCATCCCCCTACCAGCAGCGATGACACGAACGTGGCAGACCGACGACAGCGTCGAAGCAACGGGTAGCCGTCGACATAGCCCCGCGCGCGGGCAGCCGAATTATCAGACATAGGGTTTCTTAGCATCGAGTGTTCTCCTGATTTTTTGATCTAACTTTTAAAATCACGTATTCCTCACCCAGAGGGGCGTCTGGATGCTTTTTTTGGTCTCGCACGTTATCCGCTGCACACGTTCCTAGAAGCATCTGCCCTTAACACAGATGGGCGTAAAGACGACGCTCTTTAGCACTTGGCCTTGCACGCTACCGGAGATGCCGAGATTCTGGGTATCTGCGCATTCCCAAGACGCGTTAACAACGCATACCTTGACTGTTTCGGAGTTAGCGTTGCCAACGAGGGACGGGTCTGGGATCTCGAGGATCCAGTTAGCCTTGGGAGCGCTGAACGCGTCCCCCAGCGCCGCGATTTCATCAGTACAGTCGTCCGCGGTGACCTGCAGTCCGCCGCACTGCCCGGGGCCACCGCTTTGCTCGTCGCCCTCGTTGACCTTAACGCAGTGTCTCTCGTCTGCTGGGCTGGCAAAGGTCTCACAGATTAGAGAGACGGCATGCGGCGGCGGGTTCGCGAGATCACCTGGATTGTCCACAGGGGTGGAGACCGCTAGGGGTCCGGCATTGGACACAGTGAACTGTCCGAATGTTTGCGCGGTGATGGTCACGTTTTGCTCGAGTGTTTGACCTCTATCCAGAACGATATTATTCGAACCGGCGGCCGGAATGGTGACCGCGAGCCCCTCATCATTTGGGAAAAAGCCCGAGGTCGGCGACTTTTGATTACACGCGGGAATCAGTTTTTGCGGCCCCGCAGCGGGTGGCTGAAACCCAGCATCGGTATCGCAGTAAATCCGAACAGAGCTTCCTTGGGACACAATGACTGTTCCCTGGGCGTCTTCAGGGTGACCGCTCGCGGCATGTGCGAGTGGCACCTCAACACAGGCCAGTACGCCCGTCAGGCAGGCAAAGGCAAAACGGCTGCAAACGGGGCGTTTCTGTCGCTGTCGCCCGAACCCGCGAATTGGGGTGGTCGGAGCAAGTCTTATATCTTTCATGGCGTTGTTCCCCCGCTGTCTCAGTGAAATCACATGGCTAAAAATTCAATGTTATCCGGCCCATGATCGTTCGGTCCGGAATGTACGGCCCCACCGACGGTTCGTCTCTGAACTCCCGGAAGCTATCATCTTGAAACTTGAACTCTTCATCCAATAGGTTTTGAACCTGGATGCTGGCGATCCCCCAACGGTCGGGAAAGCGAAAACCGGCTCCGAGATCCACCGTCACGAAATTGTCCTCTCCTTGGTTTGAAAAGATCTCGAGGCGTTTCACCTCTTGATCCACATACGTGACACCGGCGGCGGCGAAAAATCCGGAGGGATGAAAGTAGGTGGCACTGACCGGCCAGCTGATCGTCTCGAGATCCAGAGGGTTTTGATTGCCGACTTCGCTTGCGAACTCCGCGGAATCCCGCTTGAACTTATCGTAAACGAAGCCCGTACGCACCGCCAGCTCTTCAATCGGCGTCCAGTAGACGTAGGCTTGATGGGACTGCTCGTCCGCCTCATCACGGACAAACGTGTTCGGGACGGCCGCCAAATTAATGAACGGTTCGTCGATCTCCCGCCACGTTACCTCTCCGCCGATGGCCAGATTTGATACCACCTGCCAGTCCAGGCCAAAACCATACCGAGTGGATTCCGTGCCATCGATGTCATCGAAGAACTGGTTGAAGCCGGCGACCTGAGTCGGCTCCAAGGTCCGATTGGAGGTGATCGGTGGCTTAACGACTTCCAGGTACGCGGCTCGGGCCCGGAGATCGGGTGTGACATCCCACTGCACGCCGAACTTCGGACTTATCTCGTCGACGTCGTCCTTGAGGGGGTCTACGAAGACGGTATCATCAAGGATGGCGACAGAGTCCCCTTTTTGCTGATAGTCCGCATAGCTAACGCCGATTGTCCACGTTACAGGCTGCGGGAAGTTAATGTTGGTATAAACGTAGCCGCGGTGGTCATCGGTCTCCAGGTCTAGCCGAAACTGAGCAGCGACTATTCCGTCGAAGGCAAACTCCAACGGCTCCTCGCTATCGCTGTTCGTGAAGCCAAATCCGGCAATCACGTTGATCCCATCGTGTTTGAAAATGTATTGCCCCTCAATTTGATCTGCGGTCTGATTACGGTTGAGCTTGCCGGAAACCAAAACCGGACCCAAGAATGGGTCTTCCTCTACCGCCTCATCGGACGCTGTCTCATCGCGCTCGGTACGGATGTACGAGAAGAGGATATCGGAGTGCGGCGCCGGCGAGTAGCGCAGGCCAACACGGCCAATGTCCTGGTCTAGTCCATTGCGTGCGTTCGCCGCGACGTCATTAGGATCAAAGTCGAACTGGAGATCGCCGAACTCGGTGTCGCGGTGGCGGTATTCCCCCTGGACGTTCAGCTCGGGTGTGATCGCGGCCTGTGCGAAGATGTTGTAAATGTCGTGCTGAAGGTCGTTGTTCCTTCGCCAGCCGTCGGTCTCGTAGTGGAAGGCGCCCAGGCTTAAGGCAAACCAGTCATAAAGCGCCGAGACCACGCCCTCGCCCCCGATGGTGTCTTGGTTGCCGAATACTCCTGTGGCGTTGAGCTGGACGTCGTTGCGCTCGAACAGCGGCGTGAACTCGTTGAAACCCGCCTCGGTGGGGCCGCTGCGGGTGACGATGTTCAAGTTGGTCTCGCTAAAGCTTGGCTGCACCGGGTTGATGTTAACGTCCTGCAGCATCTGTGCCTGCAGAAGCTCACTCACCCTTGAGATCTCGCGCCGGCGCACGCCCCGGTAGGTGTCGGAGAGGAAGCGGTGGGCGGAGGTGTTGGACGGATCTAGAGCTAAGGACTTCCCGGCTTCGTCCAAACCGAGTTGGGTGAAGCCCAGATCGTTGTAGACCCGCGCGAGGCTGCTCTGGCGGGCGGCGCGGTCCGCATCCAGCTGCTGCCGATTGCGATAGACGGCACGGTTGTCGTTGAGCTTGATCGACTTCTGCACGTCCTTCAAGGCCGGGACAGGCATGTTCTCGGTCTGCTTGCGGATCCCGTCATACAGGTAGGGCGTGGGATCGAGCGGATCGAGCTCCTTGGCGATCTGGAACTGCTGGGCATCGAGCGGATCGCGCTTTTCCTCGAAGTAGGCTTTGCCCAGGTAGGAGCGGAGAAGCGAGTCGTTGCCGTCAAGGCCTACCGCGATTTCGAGGTCTTTACGTCCTTCCTCCAAGCGGCTCTCCCGGATCAGCGACAGGCCCCGCCCCAGATGGGGCAGCGGATCGGCCGGATCAAGCGCGATGGCCTGGTCAAACGCCTGCCTCGCACGCTGGGTGCGAAACGCGGCCAAATCGGCGAAGCCTTTGACGATGTGCGTTCGCGGCAGGTTCGGCTTAAGTTCCGTCGCCTTCTGCGCGGCATCAAGGGAACGGTTCCGGTAGCCCAGCATTAACCAAAGCTCTGCCAACCGTGCCCACGCCAGCGCGTTATCCGGCTCCGCCTCGACCGCCTTAAGCAGCGTGTCCCGGGCTTGCTCGAGATCAAAGCGGGCTTGTTGGGCGTAGGACAAGGCGATATGTGCGGCCGCCGATTGGGGCTCGAGCGCCACCGCCCGCTCGCCGTCGGCCAGGGCCTGTTCCTGCTCGTTCTGCGCGACCTTGATGACCGAGCGCAGCGTGTGGGCCAAGCTGGCTTTTGGATCCAAGGCGAGGGCGCGGTCGATGTCGGCCTGCGCTTCGTCCACACGCCCGACGTTCAGGAGCAGGGCGGCGCGGTAGAGACGGAACCGCGCACCCTGCTCGGTTTCCGGCACGCCTTCGAGGGCCTCGAAGGCTCCAACAGTGTCACCCCGTCCCGCCGCCTGCATGGCCTTTCGCAGGTTTATTGGCACGTCCGCCGGCACCCGACCGGGCTCCAAAACGAGCGGGTAGTACAGCGCCCACTGCACGGCATCTCGCGGCCGAACCACGACCTGTGGCCGGGGCGGATCGCCCTTTTTTGCCACCGCCGACTCGCCCCGAGCCAAAAGAAGACGCCCGAACTCGTTGGTCGCCGCCACCTTGCCCTCGAATACGGTGATCGCCGTCTGCTCTGCCTCGACCCGAACCAGAAACTCCGTGCCCTCGATAAGCCCGTTGACATAGGGGGTATTGACAGCGAGCGACCGGGGCGCGCGGCTAAAAGACTGGAACGCGCCGATGATAAGCTCCAGCACGGAGCGTTCTTCTTTTTGTTCCACGATATCGAGGAGACGCATGGTCGTTCTCTG
>JBOIEE010000244.1:0-24195 GCA_050740975.1 Gammaproteobacteria bacterium
TATTGCGTGCGGACCAGGCCTCTGGCCGCCTCCAGCATGGCGCTGTAGGCGGCGCGATCGGCTTTCTCGTATGAGCCATCGTCAAAATACAACTGGGCTTCGAAATAAAGCCGTTCGGCCGACTGCATATCGAAGTCGATGCGGGACACGACTTCGCCGGCGCATTCCCCGACGCCGATATCCGCGATGGTAAACTCACGTGGATCGCGCCAATCGGAGTAATAAGAACGGTCCAGCGCGTACGGAGGCACTTCGGCCAATCCGTCCACCAGGGCTTTAAGCTCTTTTTTGCCGGCGCGCTGGATAAAAGCCCTGAAGGATTCGCCTTTCTCCCGTCCCGCGAGGTACTTTTCTGTGATTCGGTCGATAAAGTCTGGAATGCGTTTTGACGGCACGGCGCCTATGGTAAGCCCATAAGCGCCGGCGTTATTTTCCCACTGACCTCCCAAGACCACCCGAAAGTGCGGCACTGTGGTACCGCCTACCTTGCGGCTGACGCCGTAGAAACCCACATCGGCCAGGTGATGCTGTCCGCAGGAGTTAAAGCACCCGCTGATCTTTATGTGCAGATCCCGGATCGCCTGATCCAGCTTCTGCTCCTTGGCCGCAATCCGCTCGCCCAGCTCGGCGGCCAATCCCCGGGAGGAGGCGATCCCAAGCTTGCAGGTATCGGTCCCCGGGCAGGCGGTGATATCGAGGATGGTGCCAGCGCCGGCCGCTCCCAACCCGATCGTTTGAAGCTCCTGATACAGGGCCGGCAGATCGGCTTCTGGGACCCAACGCAGCACGATGTTCTGTTCTACGGTGGTACGAATGGTGTCCCCCACGAACCTGCGTGCGATCTCCGCCAGACGGCGCATCTGCCAGGACGTAATATCGCCCTGTGGCAGGGTGACGGTAGCGACCGCATAACCGCTTTGCTTTTGAGCATAGACGTTGGTAGCCCGCCAAGCCTTAAATTCAGGCTCAAACACGGCCCCGTTGAGCTTGGCGCCGGGCCTTAGCGCCGTTTCTCCGTAGGCGGGGAGGGTGTCCAGGTAGTTGGTCCAGCGCTCATCAGGCGGCAGCATGGCCCGCTCGGCCAGGACCAACTCACGGAATTTCTCGACGCCCAATTTTTCAATCAGGAATTTGATCCGCGCGCGACCTCGGTTGCGCTTCTCTCCATGGCGCGCAAAGATGCGTGAAATGGCCTGCGCTAAGGGAAGGATTTCTTCCTCGGGGACGAATTCATCGAACAGCTTGGCTTCATACGGTACGGCCCCTAAGCCACCCCCCACGTACATTTCAAAACCCCGTCGCTCGAGGCCGTCTTGCATCTGGGTTCGCGCAATGAACCCCAGATCGTGCATGCGTACCAAGCCACAGGCCTTATGGGCGCAGCCGGAAAAGGCGATCTTGAACTTGCGCCCAAAGTCCTGGACGTCCGTGTGCCCCAGCAGAAATCGCGCGCAGGCGTTCGCATAAGGCGTGACATCGAAGGTCTCCTCGTGGCAAACGCCTGCCAGCGGGCAAGCAGTCACGTTGCGTACTGAATTACCGCAAGCCTCGCGGGTGGTGATCCCGACGGCCGCTAAGCGGCGCATCAGATCGGGGGTATCATCAATGTGTACAAAGTGGAGTTGTATGTCCTGACGTGTGGTCACATGGGAGATCCCATCCGAGTATTCCTCGGCGAGATCTCCGAGTAGGTCCATTTGCTCGGGGCTTAAGCCCCCGAATGGGATTTTGATGCGCACCATGCCGGGCGCGTCCCAGAGCGTATCTGGCCCCTTAGTCAATTCTCCAGCGGGAAACGTGAGGGTACGGATGGTGACGCCGTCATGGCGTTGGCCATTGTCGTAACGCTGGCCGTACACACCCCGGCGCAGGCGTGTTTCAGCGAACAGCCTGTCGTCCATCTTACCGAGACGCTTTAATTCGATTTGGTTCTCGAAAATATCGATCTCGCGGCCGAGTTCTGGGGAGATCTTATCGGCGAGCCGTTCTTTCCACGTGGTCACGGGACTCTCTCCATCGGACATAATGTTATAGCGATTAGAAATATCGCTCCGCTAAGCGTGTTAGTTTAAAGGATATCAACCTTGGGAGGATACTATTATGCGTATAATATGTATTATGTTAAATAAGATTTAGGGTGACGGAGCAGGCTCCCACTTGCCAGCCAGATCATTCGCCGCTTCGATCTGCTCGCTGCTCATACGCTCGCTTAGCACTTTAAGATGGGCGCTTGATCGCGGGTAACCAGCTTCCAAAGCGAGCTTATACCATTTGTAGGCTTGCACATCATCTTGCGCGACACCGTTGCCGCTTTGGTAGATATGGGCAAGATTAAATTGCCCCCGACCATAGCCCTGGCTCGCAGAGCGTTCAAACCAAACCCGCGCCTGATCGAGATCTCTGGTAACGCCGGCCCCCCTAAAATAAGCCAGGCCTAAGCCCACTTGCGCTTCGGGGTGCCCTTGTTCGGCCGCCTTGCGGAACCAGTTTACCGCTTCCACGCTGTCTTGGGGTACGCCCATGCCTCCGGCATACATGAAGCCGAGAACCTTCTGGGCGTTCGCATTCCCTTGCGATGCGGAGGCGTGATACCATTTCGCCGCCTCATCGAAATCCCTGGAAACGCACTCACCGTATTCATACATGCGTGCAAGTTCATTCTGCGCTTGCGGGTTGCCGATCGCAGCCGCATTGCGACGATCGCGGATGGCGTCTGCATCACATCCGGCGTCCGTCTCTGGGCGGCACCCGCACAGGCTGATAAGGCCCAGCATTCCTATGGCCCAGCATTTTTGCCAACAGCGCTTGAGGGTTCGCATAGGACGCCCTATAAAGGCGCTAGCCTAACATAATAACGGCCTTTCCCGGAGGGCTTTTAATAAGCTTCGTCACCATCATGGTTTTCAAGTTTCTGGCCCGAGTTTTAGTTTTCCCGTTGATGGTGTTAACCCCCCCGTTGGCGAGTGCCATGTTTCAGGGAGCACCACTGGCGTCTTTTATCAAGTTTCCCCCTTCGCCCGTGGTGGTTGCGACCCCCGGATTCTCCTGGCCCGTATTCTTAGGCGTCGCTGGGATCACTTTTCTGGCCTTGTTCCCTTTTGCTCGGCGCTTCGTAAACAATAGTGGTGCTGCGCAAACGCGAGAAAACTCCCGCCGAGCGCTGCCTTGGTGGGGCATGCTCGGTATCGGAATCACGGGGGCCGCCTGGCTGTTCGCCTGGACTCGTTTTCCGTGGTTTGATCCCCTACAAGGCTACACCTTCACCCCCTTGTGGTTGGGGTACATCCTGCTGGTGAATGCATTGTGCTATCGGCGTACTGGGCGTTGCGTGATGTTAGACGCTCCCCTCTTCTTCGTAGCCTTATTCCCATTGAGCGCTTATTTTTGGTGGCTTTTCGAATACCTAAATCAATTCGCGGGCAATTGGCGCTACATCGACGTGCCGGAGATAACGCCTTTGGAACGATTTGTCGTTAGCAGCGTGAGCTTTTCCACCGTATTGCCCGCGGTGTTGAGCACCACCCAATGGCTCGCGAGCTTTCCTTCCTTGCAGCGGGCTTTTATTGGAGTCAAGCCGATTGGCGCGATGCAACTGCGCCTGTTTGTGACTGGTGGCCTTTTCGCCAGCGTGGTCGGACTCACCATGCTGGGCACCCATCCACAATACGCCTTCACCATGCTTTGGATCGCGCCTTTATTTATCGCTTTGAGCCTTGGTCCCGGTGAAAGCGGCGTGCTTCCCGCCCTAAGGCAAGGCGACTGGCGGCCGATTGCTTTGCCTGCGCTCGCGGCATTGGTCTGCGGCTTTTTCTGGGAGATGTGGAATTTCCGCAGCCTCGCGCAGTGGGAATACGTGGTCCCTTTCGTACAACGATTTCACCTGTTTAATATGCCGCTTGCGGGTTATGCGGGCTACCTACCCTTTGGGGCTGTTTGTTATTTATTTACGCGACTATTCGATGACAAAGCTCGGTTATCTTGTGTTTTGCAACCGTGGCCGCTGTAGTCAGCATGACCCGCACGAGTTGTCGCCAACCCGGCCTGACGAAAATACAGCATGGCATTTTGGGTTTACATATTGCGCTGCGCTGACGGTTCCTATTACACGGGCCACACGGACAACCTCGAAAAACGGATGGGCGAGCATGAAACCGGTGCCGGCGGTAGGTTATACCAAGGAGCGTTTGCCAGTCGCACTGGTTTGGTCTCAGGAATGCGGCACCCGTGAGGAGGTCTTGGCCGCCGAACTGCAAATCAAGGGTTGGAGCCGTAAGAAAAAGGAAGCGATGATGCTAGGGGATTGGAAAGAAGTACGAGAAATTGCTTGGGGTACAAGGAATCCGCTGCCCGATCACTTGAAGTAGGACACGGTAACTGGCGTTTTTCAGCCGCCCGTGCTTCGATACCCCAGCACGAACGGCTGAAAAACTGACGCGGTGGTAGCGAACCGATGATCGAAGAATCCCGGGGCGGACACTCTGTGGGTGGAACGATCAATGGGTCGAAAAATCCGTAGAATCAAAAAATACCGACGCATTATCCAAATAGACCGTTCGCCCTGAGGTATCGAAGGGTGAACCCAACCAAACCCGAGACTGGGGTAAGGCGGAGACACTGCTCGGGGAGCGATCGGGCAATCGAATATCAATGCCAAAGAACTAAAAACGTTCCATATTGATGTGCCCCCGCTCAGACAGCAAGAGGACGGCACGACGGCAAAGCTCGTTTGTCCTGCGTTATGGAACCGGGGGAAAAGCCGCTACCCATGAACTTTTGGCGCCTACCCGTCCCCCGCTGACGCTATGCTATACTTGGGTGCCCAGAGGGCAAGTGAAAAGAATGGCAACTTGGTGGGAGGAGTACGTGGCCCAAAGCACAACCACAGTAAAGCAGCTAAGAGAGCGCTTAAAACAACTCGAAACACATTTACATAAAGAAAATCCCATTCTGTTTGAGGTAGTACAGAGTTTCCGCCAACTCGATCGAGTGGCCTACCGGCTCGGTATACTCGATCCGAACGAATCGTTTGCGACCCGTGTCCCCTGGTGGCCCTTGCTCTCTGTGCTAGGGCTATACTCCTCCGGCAAATCGAGCTTTATCAACCACTATCTCGGGCTAAAACTCCAGCCTACCGGCAACCAAGCGGTCGATGACAAGTTCACGGTGCTGTGTTACAGCAGCGATCCCAACCCTCGGGTTCTTCCCGGGCGATCGTTGGATGCGGACCCACGCCTTCCCTTCTACCAGATCAGCGAAGACATCGAAAAAGTAGCCCAAGGCCAAGGGTGCCGCGTCGATGCTTATTTGCAGCTCAAAACCTGCGCCAGCGAAAAACTGCGCGGCAAGATCATCATCGATTCCCCAGGTTTCGATGCCGATGCCCAGCGCGATGCCACCCGAAGGCTCACAGACCACATAATCGATCTATCCGATTTAGTGATCGTCATGTTCGATGCGCGGCATCCGGAACCCGGCGCGATGCGGGATACCTTAGAGCATCTGGTCACTAACACCATGAACCGGGCGGACTCGAACAAGTTTCTCTACGTGCTCAATCAGATCGACACCTCCGCGCACGAGGATAACCCGGAAAAAGTATTTGCCGCTTGGCAGCGAGCGCTCGCGAACAAGGGGCTGACAGCGGGCCGTTCCTACGCCATCTATAATCCAGAAGTGGCGATGAGCATAGAGGACGAGAATCTACGCCGCCGGTTTGAAGAAAAACGCGATTTCGACTTCGCTGAGATTTACGAACGCATACACCAGGTCAAAGTGGATCGCGCCTACCGCATCATCGGGGTATTGGAGGAAACGGCAAAAAAAATCCAAAATGAACTGGTGCCCCAACTGCAAGCGCACCGTAAGCTTTGGCGAAAGCGGGTGCTGCGCGCCGATCTGATCGTTTTTGGGGTATTGGGCTTGGCGGCTTTCGGATTGAGCTTTTATCTTGGTTACTGGGTCGACGGTCGATTCAGCCCCCCCTGGCTGCATTTGCTTCAAGACAAGGTATTTCCTTGGGCGGCGCTGTCTGGAGTGGTGGCCGCAATAGCGCTCATACACTACTTAATCCAAAAAGCCCTAACGCCAGGAGCGATCAAAACCCTGGAGAAAAGCATAGACGATGAGCGCACGCGCGAATTTCTGCTAAAAGCCTTTCGAAAAAATACCGGGTTTTTGCAAGCGTTATTACCCAGTACTCCAACGGGTTGGGGGGTCTCGGCCCGCAACCGGATCAACAAAGTGATCTCGGACGCCGGACTTGACGTGCAAAGGCTTAACGACCAGTTTACCGATCCCTCCGGCAAACAGCCGGCGCCCACGCACTACGCCACCACGACAGCGATGAATAATTAGCCAAACTCTTAAAAGTGGATCCTGGCCTGTTCGTGCTTCTGTACGACTTGAAAAAACGGCAACTTAGTTGTTTGCTTTAGAGAGATCGAATTTCAGCTCGTCGGCCATGAATTCATGTTTTTACTCGGGGATAAGCGTACTTCTACTTGCTTGTTGCTCCCTCGCCTGCTCGGAAACCATCTATAAGTCGGTAGATTCCGAAGGGCGGGTGAGCTTTTCGTCTAAACCGCCCGCAGGAGCACGCCAGGTTGAAGAGATCCAAATCCAGCCAGGCCCCACAGCAGCCCAGATCGAAGCCACCAAAGCACGCGCCAACCGAACCGTGGAGCAGGCTCAAAAGAGCGAGTCCCCGGCGGAGAAGCGGCGGCAGGCGAAGATGGCGGCCAGGGAGAAACTGCGGGACGCACAAGCGGCCTTAGAAAAGGCAAAGGCCATCCAGCCCGAGGATTGGCAATCTCTCGCGGGTGGTGGGCGGCATCTCAAGCAAAGCTATTTCGATCGAATAAAAGAACACGAATCGGCGGTAGACAAGGTTACGAAGGCGCTACGCGCCGTGCGCTAGTTTTCCAGTTTTCCTCCTGCAGCGGCGCCCATCATATGGGTTCCGAACAGGGGGCTCGACCTCCTTGGCAAACGAGGAGTGTGAGCGACGCCTTGAGTGGTGGCGAGAACGATCACGAGGCCCTACCTAGGCCAACGATGAGCCGCGTTGGCCTCACATGCCTTCGTAACGGGGGCCGCCTCCCCCCTCCGGCGGTACCCAGGTGATGACCTGGTACGGATCCAGGATGTCACAGGCCTTGCAGTGCAGGCAGTTGGTCGCGTTGATGTGCAGACGCTTGCCAGCGTTCTCTTCGACGAGCTCGTAGACTGCGGCAGGACAAAAGTATTGACACGGGTTGCCGTACTCCCTGGCGCATGCTCCCGCACAAATATCCATGTCCGCGATCCGCAAGTGCACCGGCTGATCCTCTTCATGGCGCACGCTGCTGTGGTAAACACTGGTCAAGCGGTCGAAGGTAAGCATTCCGTCAGGCTCGAATCCCTGCACCGCCCCGGCGGCTGAGCGCATGGACAGATGTCCCGCACGGCTGGCATAACGCGGCCTCACCCCACGACCTCGTGTCAGGCCCTGCAGGAGGGCGTGGGCAAGCCCCGACCAGAGTCCCCGTTCAAAGGGCTGATGATAATTACGCGCCGCCCATAGCTCAGCATGCATCCAGCTTGCAGCGATCTTTTCGCTGAAGCGGCCGAGCACGTGCTCGCTCGCGTCGCCACGGCACAAGGCCTCATACACCGACTCTGCCGCCAGCATGCCGCTCTTCATGGCCAAGTGGATCCCTTTCAAGCGCTTCGAATTAAAGAATCCGGCGCTGTCGCCAACGATCAGCGCCCCGTTGGTGTACAGTCTGGGGATCGCCCAGTAGCCTCCCGTGGGTATCGTTTTGGCGCCGTAGCAGATCAGATCGCCGCCTCCGAGGATAGGTCGGATCTTCGGATGGAGCTTGAGCAACTGCAGCGCGGCGTGCGGATCAAAGTGGGGGTTGCGGTAATGCAGACCGGTGATCAAACCCAGAGACACACGTTGGCCATCCAGGGCATAGAGCCACCCCCCGCCATACATCTCCGAAGACATCGGATAACCCGCGGTGTGGATCACCGTGCCGGCCGCTATCCTCCCAGGCGGTATCTCCCAGATCTCCTTGAGCCCTAAGGCATAGACTTGCGGATTACACCCCTCATTGAGCTTGAAGTGCTCGGATAACTGCTTGGTGAGGGACCCGCGCGCACCCTCTGCCAATACGACGACGCGGCAGCGCAACTCGGATCCGGGTTGGAAGTGAGTCTTGCGACGTCCGTTCTTGTCGATGCCTTTGTCATCGGTATACAAACCGGCTACTTTATTTTCTTCCAGGAGCAGGGAGCTAGCCGCCGTCCCGGTGATCACGTTGACGCCCAAACGTTCGGCATACGAAGCCAGCCATCCCACTAAACGACCTAGCGAAAGCACACGGTTGCCGCCGTTTCTCAAGAATGGTGGGATATAGGGCAAGCGGTAACCCTGCCCTCCTGTAAGCCACCAGATATGCTCCGAGCTCACCGGCATCCCCATGGGTGCTTGCTGCTGCTCGGCCCAATCGATTAGCTCGAGCAGCGCTCGGGGGTCCATCACGGCGCCCGAGAGCGTATGCATACCAAGCTCCGCACCCTTCTCGAGCACGTAAACGCCCTCGGGCGCGAGCGGAGGCGCCCTGCCCGCCTGGTTATGGTCCCGAATCAACTGCGCCAAGCGGATGGCGCATGCAAGCCCGGCCGGCCCAGCGCCGACGATGACGACATCCGCGTCTAGGAGATCCCGCCTGATGTCCACAGGCAGATCAAGAGCTGTTGCGCGATCGTCGCGCTTCGAGTTCTGCGATCAGGGCAGGCACGATCTCAAACAGATCCCCGACGATCCCATAGTCGGCGACCTTGAAAATCGGCGCATTGGGGTCTTTGTTGATCGCCACGATCGTATGGGAGCCCCGCATGCCGACCAGATGCTGCGTGGCACCTGAAAGCCCGAGGGCCAGATACACTCGGGGTGCCACCGTCTGGCCAGAGCTACCCACCTGGTGGGCTAAGGGCAGCCAGCCCTCGTCGCAGACCGGCCGGGTAGCGGCGAGCCCCCCGCCTAAGAGTTGGGAGAGCCGTCTGGCCATAGCGACATGCTCAGGTGCGCGGATCCCCCTTCCGACCGCGACGATAAGCTCCGCCGTGCTCAAGTCTATCGCCTCCCGTTCAGCGCGAAACGGGGCCTCGTATTTAACGCGGAACTGTTCACCCGAAATGCATGGATGATATCGACGCATGACCACAGGGGCACGGGGGCCGGTGGCCTCGTTTGCAGGGGTGAACGCGGCGGCTTGGACACTGACAAAATGTGGCGGCTCGCCGATGGCTACGGTCTCGGCAAGAACCTTACCTTGGAACAACTGCCGAACAAACACGGGTTGTCCATCATCCGCCAGCTCAATTCCGGTGCAATCGTTGACGACGCTTTTGTGAAAAAACGCCGCTAGCATCGGCGTGAAGTCACGGCACTGATAGGTATGAGGGAAAACCACATATCGTGGTTTGATCTCTTCGATGAGCTGTCGCAGGGCCGTCGTGTAGCCCTCCCAGGTATAGCGGGCTAGCAGGGGGTGTTCTACCGCCCATACCTCGTCGACCTGCTGCGTCTGATCGGGGATGCCGGCTGTCGATGCACCCAGCACAGCAAGCATCAATCTCGCAGGGCTCAACTGCCGCGCGGCTGCGATGGCCTCCCAGCTCACTCGGCTCAGTTCACCGCTGTCCTGCTCCGCCACTACGAGCACCGAATGGGTCATACAGAGGCGCCACCGCTCGCGTGTTTCAGGATGTCACAGAGCCGAGTGGCAAGCTCTCCTGGAGTCCCATCCAGAAACTCGGTCGCCCTGCTCCGCTGAGGGAATACGATTTTGCGGATCCGCTGCGAGCCCTCGGTACTCGAAACGGGCAGATCGCTCCAGGCCAGCGTGCGGATCGGCTTTTGCTTGGCACTCATGATCCCTTTTATGTTCGCATAGCGCGGGCGATTGGTGCCCGACTGCATAGTGACTACACACGGCAGAAGTATCTCGATCCTTTGCGACCAACCAGACTCCAGTTCCCGAACGAGGCGCAGGCGGTTCTGGTCCAGACCGAGCTGTACCGCCATACTTGCGTGCGGCATCCCGAGTAGTGCCGCGAGGATGATGCCGGTTTGCCCGTAGCCGTAGTCGGCCGACTGCGATCCGGCCAGGATCAGGTCGAATCCTTTATCGCGTAGCACCGCGCCTATTGCTTCGGCCAGCTCCATCGGTTCACGCTGATGCACCTCTTGGTCCAGTACATGCACAGCGCCGTCAGCGCCTTTCGCTAACGCGTCTTTAAGAAGGTAAGCGCACCGTTCTGGCCCCACGGAGATCGCGACCACTTCAGCACCTTTGGCATCCTTTAGCCGCAATGCCTCCTCAAGCGCGTAGGTATCGGGCTCGTTGGTCTCAAACGCCGTGTCGATCTCTCGCACCCAGCCACGGTCCCAATCGACCCTGAGCGCAGCATCCTGCGCCGGCACCTGCTTAAGGCAGACGCCGATCTTCATGGCGTAGAAGCGGTAGGTGCTGCCGCATCCAATCGTCTCAGCATTGAACACGGGCGATCTCGAATCGATCGTTCCCTCACGGGGCCCCTACTCTTGTATCTCAAGCCCATAGCCGTCATGTTGAGCTAAGGTAGAAAGTGAGATCTGGACCCATCGAAGTCGGATCAATCGACGTACACAGGGGGGTGTGCCCTTGGTCGGGGGTTCATGCTAGGCCGCTTCGGTCTTGCGATTGCGGTAGAGTTGGGGATCAGCCACCCTGAACATCTCCTCCTTGTTCATATCACCCCCCAGAAACTCGTTGATGCGCCTAATTTGAAGCTCCGGATCCTTAAACATGTCGCCGTAATCGACATAAATAACGGAGACGTTAGCCTGGCTCTGGATCCACTTAGTAACATGAGCAAGATGTTTTTCAAGAAGGGAGGCGGTTTCTTCATCAGTCGTCGCGTTAGGGTCCTGCCCACGATTAATCAGCATTTTGTTCTGGGAGGCTATGATTTCACTCATGCTCCGGCGCATGAAGACGATACGGTATTCGCAGTCGGCGGGGAGATGGCGCAAAAGCTGCGTGATGACTTTAACCACCTTGCCGTGTGCCTCTTTAACCCACGCTTTGTCGCCTTTATCGAGCTGTTTGACGCGTTCGAATTCGTAGTAACCGTTCGGGTTATCAAGGTCCGCCGTTCTGATGTTGTCGGTCATTGGAAGAATGCCACCGGCCTCCAGCATCTTCATCATCATGGATGTCCCGGAGCGAGGCAAACCCGATACTACGGTCACAAACTGCTTGCGGGTATTTCCCTTGAAGAGCTTAGAAAAAAAATGTTTCATCATCGAACCCAATTATCAAGACTCTTCTTCGGGACTCCGCCGTCACTCCCACTCTTGCCAGCTATACTTTGGCGCCCCGCTCGTTACGGCTTTCGGGGTATTAAAAGGCAAACAGTATGCCCCGGACATATGGAATAGCTTAACCGTTGCGGGCTACGGCTACCGCAAGTTGCTCCTCGACCAAGGTTCCTTCAAGCTTCTGCAGGATACGTTCTTGTACTTTCGCAAGATCTTTTCCAATCACCACCGCGCGGTTATTAAATGCGGTTCCTGCGACCGGGGCTAGCCACTCCACCCGCCAGCGACCACAGGTGTAGTTGAATACCGAAGACCAACCCTCGCCAGAAAACTTTACGATCCCTTTGGCCCGATAGACCTGAGCCGGTAGCTTCTCCAGCACTTGCTCGAACCGGTCTCGGCTGAGGACCCCTTCCCGCTGGAAGCTAAAGGCGGTGATCCCGCCCCCCTCCAGGTGTTTTTCGTGGCCATCATGCTCTATTTTCTGTGCCGACCGACGCAAGTGTCTCACAACACTGCTGGTAAAAAGAATGTCCTCTGCAACCTGGCCATAGTACGAGGTAACCAATAGCGCGCGGTCATTGAGCTTGTTCAGCAACCGTTTAACACGGACAAGCTCCTTAGAGGAAACCAAGTCCGTTTTATTAATTACCACAAAATCCGCCTCTTCGATCTGACGCACGGCGCTCTCGTTCTCCTTACAGAAGCGAGCGATATTTTCAGCGTCTACCACTGTGATGACCGAGTCGGTTCTGACCCCGATCAGCGATAGCTCGGAAACCAGCGGACCTGGTTCCGCCACCCCGGAGGTCTCGATGATGATCATATGAGGCTGTACGGAATCAACGATCTCCTGTACCGCAAGGGCAAACCGACTTCCGATCGTGCAGCAAACGCAGCCGCTTGGAAGTTGCACCATGCGGTCCACGTTAATGCCGTGCTGCAGCACCACTCCGTCGATGTCGATGTCGCCGAACTCATTGACGATCAGCGCCACCTTGAGGCCATCCAGTCCTTCTTTCAGCGCCGACTTAAGCAGGGTCGTTTTGCCACTCCCTAGGAACCCTGTCACGATATTCGCCGCCACCAACTTGGGTATGCTCATGCGACCTCCTTCACTTCTCAAGCGTATATGAATATTACGCAAATGGGAACCAGAAAGTTTCACCCGAACGATCCCAACTTCACGTTTCGTAGCCAGGGTCGCCCCCCAACCATCCGGTCTTTTCAGGCTCCCCTCGCTACGAGTTGATCCCCAATCCCATGCACCGCGCCTTCGTGCGAGCGACGCCCTCAAAGCCCTAGGCTTCGAGCGATGATATTCCGCTGTATCTCTGAGGTCCCCGAATAGAGTTTTCCCCCGATGGAATCGCGCAGATCACGCTCGACATCGTACTCCGTGGTAAAACCATATCCGCCGTGGACCTGTATGGCATCGAGGCACGACTGTACCCATGCCTCGCTCAAATACAATTTGGCTATAGCCGCGTCCATCGTCGGGTCCAGCTTGTCCTGATGAGTCCAGGCGACCTTGTACAGCAGGAGCCTTGAAGTCTCTAGTCGTACTTTCATATCGACGATCTTGTTTGCCACCGACTGGAACTTGGCTATGGATTGCCCGAACTGGCGGCGCTCTTTAGCATACCTGATGCAGATCTCGAGCTGCCGCTCCATCGCGCCGAGGTTACTCGCCAGGATACAGCTGCGTTCCCAGGCCATCGAGAAATTGAAGATGTGCATCCCCTGACGTTCTTTCCCTAACAGGTTCTCGACTGGCACCACACAGTCCTGCATCACCAGTTCCGCCATGGGACTGGTCTTGAGACCCATCTTGCTGATCTCTTTACCAACCGCAAATCCTGGAAAACCGCGCTCGACCAAAAAGGTCGAGACACCCATGAAACCGCTAGGTGGATCCACGTTCGCGAAAACGACGAAGAGGTCGGCGATCGGGGCATTGGTAACGAAGGTCTTGGCGCCATTGAGGACATAGGTATCGCCGCGCCGCTCTGCAGCCGTCTTCAGACTAAAGGCATCGGACCCGGAATCCGGTTCTGTCATTCCATGCGCGCCGATCAGCTCCCCGCTACATAACCTACTCAGGTATTTTTGCCGTTGTTCCTCGGTCCCGAACTGCCAGATCGGCATCTGTATGCTCCACATCTGGGCATTGATGCCGAATATAAGCCCGTTGTCCTTGCAGCCGTACCCCAACGCCTCCATGGTTAGCATGGTGGTGACAATGTCTGCTCCAGCACCCCCGTACTCGACAGGAAAGGGCGTGCCGTGAATGCCGAATTCAGCGCATTTCTTCCACCCCTCCCGGGAGAAACCACCACTCTTATCGCGCGCGATCACATCATCGTTGAGTTCATTCTGTGCGAACTTAATGATTTCCTTTCTTATGGCCAGCTGTTCTTCGGTGAGATTGAAATCCATGCTGTTATCCTCGCTCGTTACAAGTCATTCACGGATGCATCTAGCCCTGTGACTCCCGTCGCACGGCCCACAGCCCTGCGACTTTGGCAGCTCCACCCCTTGGCCATGCACGTAGGCCTCAGAGGGCGGCAACGGATCGCCTCCGCCTTGGGGACCACGCCCAATGAGGCCGCACCTCGTACGGCCAACACTTTGATGCGGCTAGCCAGCTTCCTCAGCCTGCCGGAACTTGTTTAAGATACCGATCTTCGTAGAAGCGGCGATCAAGCGCATAGGTGCTGCCGCATCCAGTTGTCTCGCAATTGAACGCGGTCGATCTTGCCCGTCGATGTACGAGGAAAATCGTCCAGTACCACGACGTGGTGCGGCCTTGCATAGAGCGGCAAGAGTCTACTGCACTGTTGAAACACGAGGGCAGAATCGACCCGCCCTGGGTGTTGGGGTACGACATAGGCGATTAACGCAGCCTCCAGACTCTCGGGGTGTACCAAGACAACAGCGGCCTCCTTTACGTCCGGATGGGCGACGATGACGCTCTCTATTTCGGTGAGCTCGACGCGATATCCGTGGATCTTGACCTGAGCATCCCGCCGCCCGGCAAAGCGTATCGTGCCGTCCGGGAGCCAGCCACCGAGGTCCCCGGTCCGGTAAGAATCGTCTCGGCCATCCACGCGTGCCGCCGCCGTCGCCTCTGGTTTACCCCAGTAGCCCCTCATCACTGCGGGACCACAAACGCAGATCTCGCCAAGCTCCGGTCCGGTGATAGGGCGACCTTCCGCATCACGAATAACGACCTCAAGATGTTCGCAGGGAATGCCGATGGGGATCGCGATTACCTCTGGCCCAGGCGGTCCAGGCAGTCGATGGTAGGTGCAGACATTGGTCTCCGTAGGCCCGTACAGATTGGTAAACTCGGCGTGCGGGATGGCCTGCATGACCCTTCGCAGGCTCGGTTCTGGAAACACCTCACCAGCGAAGAACACGCGCTTCAGGGACGAGAGATCACGTTGTTGCAGCGCACCGTGTTCTTCTAACAGACGTAACGCCGTGGGTACCGAATACCACGTCGTGATCCGTTCCTCTTGCAGCATCTTACTGATCAGCGGTGGAAACCTGACCAGTGAATCGTCCACTAGGTACACGTAAGCCCCAACGCGGAAGGTCGCATACAGGTCCAGGGTCGAGAGGTCGAAATGGAACGGCGCATGGCTCGTCATCCGGTCCTCACCGCCCAGCCCGAAGGTATCGATCACCCATTGCACAAAGCTGAAGATGTTTCCATGGCTGAGCATGACGCCTTTTGGCGTACCCGTCGAACCGGAGGTATACAGGATGGCCGCAAGGTCCTCCGGCCTAACGGGTGGTAGCTGCTCCGTAGGTGAAGTACTCGCGACAAGCTCACACAGCGCCCGGCCGGTTCCAAGATCCGATATCACCGTGACGGGCGGGAGATCGGCACCCTGCTGTGCTTGCAGTTGCTCAAGCATGGACGCAAACGTGATCAACCGTTGTGCACGAGCATCGCCAACTATGGTCAGAACCCGCGACGCCGGGGAGTTGGGATCTACCGGTACATACGCCGCCCCGGCCGCGAGCACGCCGAGGATACACTGAACGTACTCTATGCTTTTGGGCAGACACAGGGCCACGCGATCACCAGCTCGGCAGCCGTTTTTGATAAGCCAAGTGGCGAGTGCAAGGGTGCTCTGCCGCAGCTCTGCATATGTCACCGACCGTTTTAGGTCGCGTAGCGCCACCCGCTTGCTCCACGTGGGATCTAGCTCTACGACTGCCACATGTAATAATGATGGTAACATCTCTAAGGGTCCCTTTCAGCATAGCGAAACGAACAATACAGAGAGCCCTCGGGTCATCGAGCCCCCGGTAGCGTGGGTCTTCAATTAATGACCTTCCCTTGCATGTCTTTAGGCACATCCACCCCGAACACCGACAACACCGTAGGCGCTATGTCCATAAGCTGTAAGCCTTGGCGAACACCCCGGCAAAGCCCTCGCGGATCACACATGATAAAATAGATCATCAGGTTGGGCGCAAGCCCATACAGCTCCTGTAAATATCTTCAGGCTTGAGGACCTTCGTCCCCAACGGTCTACCTCCGTCATCGCTGTCCAGACCAATCACCAAGAGCCGCTTTTGTTATTCGATCGCTTCCCCTCTTGTCTTGTCACCTCTCCCTATCGTCTTGCCCCGATCGCTGCCCTGGCGAATGCGGCGCCCGAAGTACGGTCAAAGGCCCCTGTATGCACCTCCCGCACTCTACCCAATTACTGCAACCGGGGCAAGCCAGCCCGACCGACGGAAGTGTCTCGCCACACTGTTGGTAAAAAGAATGTCTCTCTGACCTGTCCATAGCTTGAGGTAAGCAAGAGTGCGCGGTCATTGAGCTTGCGCAGCAACCGCTCTAGATCGACGAGCTTTTGCGGGGAAACCAGGTCCGTCTTGTTGATCACCACAAAATCCGCCTCTTCGATCTGACGCCTGGCAGTCTCGTTCTCCTTGTAGAAGCGATCGATATTTTCAGCGTCCACCACCGTGATGACCGAGTCGGTTCTAACCCCGATCAGCGAGAACTCCGAGACCAGTGGACCTGGCTCCGCCACCCCGGAAGTCTCGACGACGATCATGTGCGGCTGTACGGTCTCTACGATCTCCTGTCAAGGGCGAACCGACTTGATTGTGCAGCAGACCCAGCCTCTTGGGAGCTGCACCATGCGATCCATGTTAATGCCCTGCAGCACCCGCCGTCGATGTCGATAGCGCCGAAATCATTCACGATCATCGCTACCTTGAGGCCACCCAGACCGTCTTTCAGCACCGACTTAAGCAGGGTCGTTTTCCCACTCCCTAGGAACCCGTCACGATATTCGCCGCCACCAACTCTGGCATGGTCATGCGATCTCCTTCGGTTCGGAAACACTCCGCTCGCCCACCGTCTCAACGCGGTCCTGGCCCAGCTTATCCGCCTGGGCGAGGTGCCGTTTTTCCGCGATCCAGCGGTTATTGCGGGCAATGATCCGCGCCGGCACCCCCAGCACGGTGCAATTGTCTGGTACCGAGGTAATGACCAGCGAGTTCGCACCGACCACGACGTTGTCTCCGATCACCACGTCGCCAAGCACCTTTGCGCCCGAGGCTATATAGACGTTATTGCCGATACGCGGGGCCGCGCGCCCCTTGCTCCGCCCGGGGCCGCGAAAATGCCGCAGATGCCCGACGGCAACTCCCTGATAGACGATGCAGTTTTCTCCCATGGTAGCGTTTGCGATAAAAACCCCCGACCAATTGTGGATAACCAGTCCTTGGCCGATCTCGGTCTCATGGCGTATATAGCTCTGCGTACAGATAACCACGAAGAGGTTGGTCGCCCAGTAGATCAGCATGAGGAGATTTCGCAAGATAGGGTTTTTTAACTTATAGGCCCAGTGACCGAAGCGGTATACTATCACCACCAGCGTTCCTGGCTGCACCAACACCAATAGCTTCTTCCACCATCCCGCCTCTTGGTAAAACCAGCTCCTTTTGTGTTCAATATCGGCGCGTATATTTCCGAATAACATGGTCTTTTCAGGCTCCATTTGCCATCCGGGCTTTGACGTACTGCTCTATTTTTTCCATGGTCTCGAAGTTTTCCAGGAGAAGATCCTCCTCAGGAACCCGGATGGTAAATGACTCTTCAAGGAAGACGAACAGACGGAACATCCCGATAGAGTCGATCACCCCGGTTTTCAATAGAGGGGTATGTCGGTCCACGTTGGAGGTACTACCATCTAGGAACTCAGAAACGATAAAGCTTTTGATCTTATCTGCGATTGCGTCCATCGAACGCCTCTCCTTATTAGCTGTGGCCCACTCCATGATGGGGGCCTGATCTGCTGATTGCTAAGTGTAACCGTTGGACCAAATTATATTCAACTGGGATATAGGTCCCTATTTTAGTCCCCTATTTTCGGGGTATCGTTACGAAAGCGTGGTTAACGGATAATCATACATTAAATAGCTAGGATCTTCTAACTCTTTGATTTCTCCAATGAACTTTGTCGGTCCGTATCGATCAGACCGTGGCTACCCATTACGATACCCGATTTGGCTATCCACTCCCGCTCGCTCCGATTTCTCTCGCCCCAGAAACACCGTCACTTCCTCTTCCAGTAGATCTTGGAGATGGCCTTGGATCTGATCCCGAACCCACCCCTCCAGGTTCTTCCATACTACACTTGACTTGTATGCTCATTAACCACCTGTGTTAATTAACTGCGCTTCTCGAAAGCTCCGCGTGTTGCCTAGGGCCAAAATCCACTATCTTTAAAGGTCCCCCTCAATGGATCGGGCGGAAGGGATCTGGCCGCAGCATCGCCCCTGGAGGGAAGCCATTCAATACTTAAACTGTAGATAAGCCCAGGCCATATAGAGGTCGAAGGGCTCTCCAGAGGCGCTGTTCCGAAGCAGGTTGGTGGCATTATCGTCGCCTTCATAGGCGGCATACTTGAGCGCCACCAGGAAGTGCTTGCCGAGCGGCTTCTCGAGGATCAGGTCCCATTCGGTACCGTAATCGTAGTCGTCGCGATTGGAGGAAAAATCGTGGTATTCGAAATGGATCTTCGTTCCCCAGACCATCGCTACGACGGTCACGAACAGGTCCTCGAGGCCATCGCCGGGCGTGACCACGAAACGGTCGCTCCAGCCGTGGAAGGGATGGGGGGTGGCGAGCGGCGTCTGGAAGGACTCGAAGCCACCGTCGCCTTCCAGGACCTCATAGCTGAGCTTGAGGCTCACCGACTCCAGGATCCCGAAGGCGTAATTGGCCCCGAGCTCCCCGAGGTAATAGTTCACCGCAATATCGTTCGAATTCTCCGCAAAGTCGGTCTGGTGTGCCACTTCCCCCGTATAAAGCAAACCGACCTTGGGGTAAACTTCGCGGCTACCTTGAAAGCGCGCACCATAGGTGGTGGTTGAAAACCGCTCGGACACTGCACTTTTGAAGTCGAGCAGGTAGGCGTAGCCTTCGAGCTTAGCCAGGGGCCACCCCGTGTGCTCGATCCGCATGACGTGCGAATCCATGCCAAAATCGCTTTTATCCGGCAAGGGATTGTCCTCCCCGAAGATGCGGTTGGCGTTCCAGAGATAGGCGTAGTCGGCCGTGGTGTCGGGCAGGGACTGGTTGAGAACCCGAAAGGCATCGTACGACTGCCAGTTCTGGCGCCAGGGGACGTTGCTGAGAAAGCGATGCAGGTACTCGCGGTGGATGATCTCCTGGCGGCCTAATCGCAGCACCGTCTGCGGAATGCCTTCATAGCGGAGGTTTGCTTGGTGGACTTCGGTCCCTTCGGGATCGGCAACTAGGGCACGATCAAAGACGTCGTTGGCACCCCCATCATCGAAGCGGTCGTTGCCGATGACCCGCACGTCCTCGAGCTGACCATACAGCCCAAAGCCGTAGAAAAGCCCTGTACTGTAACCAAGCGCCGACCGCAAGGTCGAAGCATAGGCATTCTTGAGACCGGGTTTCGCGTCATCCGCATATTCATAGCGGTACCGAAGATAGAGATCGGGTTTTCCTCCGGTCAGGGCCCCGATGAGGTCCTCTGTCCCATAGGCCGGCAGGGTCGCGAGCCCCATCCACAGCCAGGCCCAAGGACTGGGTAGCATGGCGTCGTCCACGGTCTAAATTCTCACCGGGTCGCTTGGATCGCCCTTCTGAGTCAGCGCTCGAGGACGGCACACGGAGGACCCTCGCTCGATGCGCCGCGCGAGATCTGCCATGAGAGACGCGGGGGCAATCCGTAGGCCGCGAGCGGGAGCCCGACGAGGATCATGGACATCCCGGCCAGCATGATCCCGGACATCGGCATGTTCCCCATCCGGTACCCCATCGATTCCATTGAGATGCGGAGATATGCAGGAGGACGATCCAGAAGGCGAACGGGTGGTGTAACTCGACCCCGATGGCCGCGAGCGGGCGTTTTCTTTTCAACGCTCGGTTGGCTCGCTGTACGCATTTGTTTCGACATGTTCTTATCTCCTGTGTCCTACATACCTATCCGCCGTGACCGCTTTTTTTTTAAAACCCTTTAGCCCTTGGCTGCCGGCACCCCATCGCCGCCACCGGCGACGGCGGTTCTAGCGACGTTTAACTTAACATGCACCGGGCCACCGGCCAATCCGGTCAGTCCGTCCTATTGGTATACGGGATCTCCTGCATGCGCTGAGGGTTTTCCCTCACGATCGCAGGCAGCCATGCTGCTGCAAGCATGTACAGGAAGGGCGCCTACCGTCTAGGCAAGCGCTTTCCCACGAGCAAGGACGCCTTTGGCGTGTCGAGGACGGTCAGTCCCCGTCGCCTGCATGCGAAAGCACTCACGAGGGCGGACTCAACCAACGCGTTCGCCGGCCTCCAATGCCTCGGCTCCTTCACGCCTCAGTAGGACGCTCTAGGAGCTCGGTTCATCATTTTTGAACTAGAAAAAGTGGGTATGCACTTTACTCCCCCTGCCCCCAGATGTAGTGTGTCGTCATGGCAGACGACGGCGCCGCTCGCGGAGGTGTCGACTACCCGCGAACGTTTGAAGAGTTCGAGGCTTGGTTTGGCAGTGAGAGCGCATGCTCGGACTACATTAGCAGGCTTCGTTGGCCTGGGAGCTTCCAATGCCCATGCTGCGAAAGGGTAGCGAAGCCGTGGTGGAAAAACCGAGGTCTGTTCCAGTGCCGTCAGTGTCGAGGGCAAACCTCGGTCACGGCGGGTACCCTGTTTCATGACACGCATAAACCACTTCGGACGGGGTTTCTCGCGATGTGGTTTGTCACGAGCCAAAAGCATGGGACGAGCGTGTTGGGACTGCAACGGGTTCTCGGGTTGGGGAGTTACCGCACCGCATGGGGCTGGCTGCACAAATCGCGGCCTGCGATGGTCCGGCCCCAGAGAGACAGACTCAACGGCGAGGTCGAGATAGATGAAACCTATGTTGGGGCCGTGGAAGCGGTGTTCGTGGCCGGGGTGCTGAACGAAAAGCACTGGTCGCCATTGCCTCGGAAGTGCGTGGTCGTGGTTCGGGCCGTATGGCACGCATTCCCAATGCCTCGGCAGTAAGCCCGCGCGCCTTCGTGAAGGTCAGTGTTTGTGAAGGAGCTCAAGATCCATACTGACGGTTGGGTCGGCTACAGCGGCATAGATAGCTTGGGCTATACGCATAGGATCACGATTTCAGCCAGCGGTGACCCGGCCCACATACTCATGCCGCGAGTTCACCTCGTTGCCTCGCTTCTCGACCGATGGTGGCTGGGGACCCACCAAGGTGCTATACGTCCTGCGCACTTGGACTACTACCTCGATGAGTTTACCTTTCGGTTCAACCGGCGCACCTCGCGGGCGCGGGGCCTACAACATGCCGTGGCCAGTGATCCCGTGCCTTATCGAGCCATCGTCGGCGGGTAGCATCAGATCGAGGACGATCACGTCCCAGTCCCTCCCGTCCGAGCTCTAGGTCCATCGCGTCGCCATCGGCACAAGCGCGTACCGTGTAACCCTGCTCCCCCAGGTAGCGGCAGAGCGGCGTGCGCAGCCGCAGATCGTCGCCCACGAGCAGTATCTTGATGGCCGCCCCCTCGTCATTGCGAAATCCTGTCCCCGATCCCGCCGGACCGCGGATCGTAACACGATGATTCGAGCGGGCGGAGTTGGCAACAACTTCTTACATATTGGGTCGGGCGAGAAACGAATTGCTCACAAGTATTATGCTAGACTGCTCAGGCTGCTGAATCGTCAGCAGCGCTTTTCCAACAACGCCAAGGAGTCGGTTATGAAGCTAAGTCAACCTACAGGGCGTCAGCTGCGCGCGCTGCTCGGCCTGCTGAGCCTCTTGGTCGTTCCTGCCCATGCCGAGGATCCGGATAACCCCGCGGCTGGTCCCGTGATCGGTGAGGCGGGCGAGGCGCTTTTCGAGCACCTGAGCCCCGAGCAGCGCCAGCGGTTGAAGAGCATGAGCCCCGAGGAGCGGCGGCGTGTTATGCGCAAAAGGCGCGACCGTGACAACAATCCCCCGGGTGCCGCCGGCGGTCCCGGCAGCAACTGGGAGAATCCCCCGGGACCCGACGGGGGATGGGGGGCAAGCCCCGACCGTGGCCACCGTCGCCGCTGGGATAGGGACAACAATCCCCCGGGTGCCGGCGGTGGGCCAGGTACCAACTGGGAGAACCGGCCCGGGCCCCGGGGTGGGCCAGGCGCTAGCCCCAACCGCGTTGCACGCCAGCGACGCGAGGGCCCCAGCCACTAGACAGGACCAGGGGTCAGCTCCTTAGCCGCCAACCCGGGTCATGACGCCGGACCGCAAGAGGGGCGTGCGCACCGTCCTGCGTCCGGCGTATACCAGCCCGTCGGTGCGTACCACAGTGCCGGAGGCCACGACGTCGCAGACGAACGGGAACAGGCTGGCGCCCGACGCGTCAGGGACGTGGCGCATCCTCGCTCGCCCGAAGCCCTTGGGCTGCCTGACCTTGACGGCGATGACCACGATGAACTTGGCGGTGCCGCGGCCGCGCTTTCCGCCGTGTTGGACGCCCCCGACCAAGGTTTCGTCGACTTCCACGTCGCGCCCAGCCGGTCACGCTCCGCACGCACCATGGCCACCCGGAACCACTGCAGCATCGCCCACGCCACTCGATACCTCGTGCCCAGCGTGCGCTCGAGCGTCTTGGCCGACAGGCCGTTCTTGGCGGTCGTCACGTGCCAGGCGGCCTCAAACCAAGTCGTCAGCGGTGTTCGCGTCTTGTCGAGAATCGTCCCAGCGGTGACGGAGGCGTGATGGCGGCACGCAGGGCACACCAGCCGACCTCGCGTGTGGCGCCACGGGGCGGCAGTTCCCCCGCACGCCGAGCAGATGAACCCCCAGGGCTAGCGCAGCCGCTCCAAGTAGGCGGCGCACGCATCGACGTCCGGGAACATCCCCACGAACTCGCGGTAGGTTCGCGGGTAGTCACGCCCGGCCATCAGGGCCGGCGGTGCAGCTGCTTGGTCAGCTTGGGCGCCCACCCCTACATCTTGGGGTAGGAAGAGCTAACCGTCTACCCATTTTCTCCAGATGCCTCCTTGCTCTTTCCTGGCATACCGATTGCCGGCACGCGTCTAGCGCGACGACACCCCTAAGGTAATGCCAAGCTCTCGGAGAAAGATAGTATGGGACAGTCACTACATCACGCGATTCCTGACTTGGTTGGGTTTGAGAACGCCGAATGCCTCGTAAAAGAGCGGTCGGAGGGAGAAGTTTCCGATGAGATCGGAACCTATGATACGGGGGCGGAAGCTGGTTCCAAAACTCAAAGGATCCAAAAAACAATCCGGATCAATAGAGAGGAGCTTGACGTTCACCCTCAGGAGCATGCTGCCGAAAAGACAGTGTCCCTGAACGCGGAAGAGATTGCAGCGGCTTTAAATCGATGGAGGACTCAGGCGGTAACTGAGCCTGAGACCAAACCAAAGACCGAAAGGATCTATAGGAACGCACCTACAGCCCATGTTTCCAAAGTGCGGGAAACGACTGTGGAGCTACACATAGAAGAAGCGACAAAAAGGCGATGGCCGGTTGTCGGCTTGGCGATAGGGTTCGCAGTGGTGGGAGCGTGTATTTTCGTGTTCGCTTGAGATGGTCGAACCTGTGGGCTCGGTTCTTCAAGGCGCTGTGATCGGTACGGCTTGCCGGAGGGCCAGCGCTTTAACCGACAAGTAACAGACTAATCTTGGAAAAGCGGCCTGGAAGTAGGGCTCACGTTCTGGAACATATTCTCCTTTTAAATGTCCACCCCTCCTGTCGCTTACCCTGGTATGGCGAACTTCGGCCCCTGGGTTGCTGCTAATGACCGGCTGCCAAGAGACGGGGATATCGTCCTAGTATGCTGCGAGGATGGCACTTATCTCCTTTGCCGCCTACGATGAAGGGTGGCGGGAGCCTTGGGAAGGTCCACTGGATGACGTAGCGTACTGGTGCTAGCTCCCTGAATTACCGAGGGAGCTTGCGTTTTTGGATGCGGTGCACTGAATGTCGAAGTAATCAATAAATTCGTCGAATAGGCTGGTAGACAGACAAGTGAACAACCTAACGGGAGAGTCGCCCAGACCCCCCCGCGCCTTGCTTTCTTCAGTCAGGGTTACGCTTGCCTTTGGCGTGCTTCCCGGGTCTCTGTGAAAGCGCGGTTCCGGCTGCGGACTTCGAGGTGCGGGAGGTGCGCACGAAATGTCTCTTGTTATACATTAGATTCGTCCATAAACGCCGAAATAGACCGCAAAATTATTTATCACAACTTGTACGGTAAGCCCGCTAATTCCATACACCAAAATAGACCCGATATGTTTATTTAATCCAATTTTAGGACCGAGTTTATTCAGTAGGTATGCC
>JBOIEE010000245.1:0-3387 GCA_050740975.1 Gammaproteobacteria bacterium
CGCTTAAGCCATAGACGATCGGGAAACGGGCGTTAGCGAGGATCTGAGCGGCTTCTTCCACCGCTTGTTCAAGACTCGCCTCTTTGCCACCGATCAAGGCCACCGGGCGATCCTCCACTGTGTGCTCGGCGAACCAGGCGCGACCCAGGATGCAGGCGTTCTTCGCTTTGGTGATCCGCTTTTCGTCCAGATCGACAGTCAGCACCATGTCATCGCACACACACCCGCAGAAGGTGCAGGTTGCGTTTTCTACCGTTTTCCTGTTCTCACTCATCGTATTACCTCGCTATCGGCTCCTTATTTTAGGGCTTCCACGTGCACTTCAACGTTTTTTGAGATCGGCATGCCGCTTCCCGCGGTGTCGCTTTCCATCAACAAGCTCGAAGCCGGTCCGTAGGCCATGAATAACACGCCAGCGGGCAGATCTGCGGGTTTTCTTCCCTTGCACCGCAGCAGGGTCTCGCCGATCGCATTGCTTAAGCGCACTTGGTCTCCGTCGCTCAGGCCCAAGCGCTGCATGTCCTCGCTATTCATCTCCACGGTGGTGGTGACCTCCAGATACTCCGCTTTCAGCTTGCCCGCGTTAAGGGAAGTCCCCTGCTTGCTAGTCCGGCCGGGGATCAAGATCATCGTTTCCGCCATGAGCACACACGAGCTATCAAAATAACTTCAAGAAGCAAAACCCCCGGGTTCGGGGAGTCTATCAAGGAAGGGGATAGGAAAAGCCAGCGCCTACTTGACTATCACGCCTATAGCTCTTGATACCACGTCCCGCCGCAGGCGTCAACCTGCGCCAAAACCGCTGCCTTTGCTGCATGCAGCCCGTCGCTTCTCTTTTCTAGCTGAGCGCCGTGAGCATTTCTTGAACCCGGGTGAACTTCTCCCGCGGTTTGCCCTTAGGTTGCCCGCGCGCGATCTCCGCTGCATCGACGCGCCGCCATTGGGCGAAATCGATAAAACGCACCCGGTTTTCGGTGAGCAGGGGATAGAGACCTTCGGCGCCGGGTTTGTTTTCGCTGCTGTTTAAAGCCTCGAGGTCGGCCAGCAAAGACCCCACGGTGGCCACGCTATCGGCCCGGTTGGTTCCTATGATCCCGGTGGGGCCGCGTTTGATCCATCCCGCGGCATAAAGCCCCGCGACGACGTGACCATTCTCCACGATGCGTCCGCCTTCGTTGGCAAACACGCCGCGGCGCTGGTCGAAAGGCACGCCCGCAATGGGCACGCCGTGATAGCCGATGGAGCGAAACAGCAAACCGCAAGGGAGCTCTTCGTATTCACCTATGCCCCGTGCGGATAGCGCAAAAGGCTCGCCTTCGAGGCGATTTTGTTCCAGCAAGAGTTTCTGAAGGCGGCTCTCACCCAAAAGCTTTACCGGGCTTTTCAAGAACCGAAAATAGCAGCGACGATGCTTGGCGGCGCCGTCTTGGGAAGCGAAGCGTTGGAACATCTCCACGTTTTTTGTGTTTCCCGCATTGTTCTTGTCCGCCAGCTCCAGCTCGCTTTGCGGGTTGAGCTTGAGGTCTTGTTCATCGACGATGGAAGCGCAGTCCTCGAGCTCCGCAAATTCGCGTAATTCCTTAGGCGTAAACTTGGCTTGAGCCGGCCCGCGCCGGCCGACCACGTGGATTTCACGAATACGGCTTTCTGCCAATGCTTCGAGGGCGTGCTCGGCAATATCGGTATGCTTTAGCTCATCTACCGTCTTGGCCAGCATGCGTGCGACATCAGCCGCCACATTGCCCTGCCCGATGATGACCGCGACTTGGTGGGAAAGATCGAATTCGCGGTCCCGGTAGTCGGGGTGCCCGTTGTACCAGCCGACGAATTCCGTCGCCGTATGGCTGCCCGGTAACTCCTCGCCCGGGACTCCGAGCCTGCGGTCAGTTTCCGCACCACAGGTGAATACCACCGCGTGGTGGGTGCGCCTCAGATCGGACACGCTGATATCGCGCCCCACCGTCACGTTTCCCAAGAACCGAAACGGCCGGGCTTCGGCGATCTTGTCGTACACTTGGATCGCTTGCTTGAGCTTGGGATGGTCCGGCGCTACCCCGTAGCGAACCAACCCGTAGGGCGCAGGCAAGCGCTCCAGCATGGTGATTTCCACCGCAAGCTCGGATTTTATAATGCTTTCCGTGGTGTAAAAGCCGCTGGGGCCGCTGCCGACCACGGCCACGCGCAGGGGATTTTGCTCCGTTCCGAGCTTGTTCGCTTCGCCCATGTGCTCCTTGGATTTATCGTTTGTAGTTATTTGGAGAAGAGCGTCCCAGCTCTGTGCTGGATGCTCGCGAGTAAACCGTCGCTTGCATTTAGAAACCCAACTCCGCCTTACGGGCCTCCGCCGTGGGCAGTGGTTCTTGCTTTTCACTGACCACTGGAAGCCCTGAGGCACGTTCGGCGTTGATCGCGATCCACTTCTCTTTCTCAGCAGGATAGTCATCACCCTCGTGGATCGCTTGCACAGGACACTCTTCCACACAGGCGCTGCAGTCGATGCACACCTCCGGGTCTATATAGAGCATTTCATCGTCGCCGTGGAAGCACTCCACCGGACACACCGTCACGCAGTCGGTGAATCGGCATCGAAGACAATTGTCGGTTACGAAGGTGGTCATGTGGCCTCTCCTCTGGATTGTTTGCTTTACATTAACCAAGGCGACGGTAGGTACATTTATATACCATTGCGGGGTCACGCTGTACAGACTTGGCCCTAGCACTCGTTGGAGTTACCTGTCCTGAAACGCTAGCGCCTTTTAGACGGCTTTTTGCGAGACGCGCTCATGATCGGTCACTGTTCGAGAGCTTTTTCGAGTGGCGGTGTTGTCCATCGCCCGGCCTGCGCGGTTAATGTAGCCTGCAATCGGATTTATTGGCGCTCCTAGGGGACTCGAACCCCTGTTGCCGCCGTGAGAGTATAGAAACGGCGTCTTTCTACGTCCATCCCTTTACACAGCTAACAGCTAAGTCACTGATAACAGTGCGCATGCGTCTAGCATTGTGTATCGGTGTTTCGGAGTATCAACAGAACATAGTTGACACGGCAACGATACGTGTATATACTCCTATTATGCATTCGGAAGAGATGACCAAATGTCAACAAGTCGCACGGCAGTGTGCATGTTTCAACCTTCGCAAAGCGACCCGCGCCGTAACCCAGCTCTACGACGAGGTGCTGCGAGAGACAGGGATCCGCGTCACCCAGCTTACGCTACTGGTCGCCGCCTATCTATCGGGAGAGATCCCCATCTCCCAGATGGCCGAGGTCTTGGTCATGGACCGGACAACGCTGACCCGCAACTTGAAGCCGCTCGAGGCCCAGGGACTGATCGCGATCCGTTCGGGTGCCGACCGCCGCGAGAAGCTGGTGACGCTGACCACTCGAGG
>JBOIEE010000246.1:0-5954 GCA_050740975.1 Gammaproteobacteria bacterium
CTGTCTATGCCCCGCATCAAGAAGTGCACCGAGAATGCATATACGACCAGCATAGGGGTTACGGCGAGGGCTACGAACAGGGTAAGCATGCGCAGGGTAAGGCGGGATCCCGGTTGTCGCTCGCGCCATTGCCGTATCAAGCGGCGGACTTGGGCACCGATCATTCCGAGCAGAACCGCGAGCCCCACCGCATTGAGCAACAATAAAGGTGTATACAAGCGTCCAAACTGCTCAGAGCCTTGCGTTGCTTGACTCATTAGAACCAGCGACGCCAAAAGCCACAAGGACAGCGCTAGAACCGCGATTTTGGTATTCACGGCCGGACTTCCCACTGATGCCAATGGCTGGACATCCACCATTCGGGTGACAAGTAGGCTAGGGGGCGCATGGGAGTGGGAAGCGCTTCGATATCCAGGCTGGCGCGCATCTGACCGATATAGACCTCGTTCGGATCGAGCTTGTCCGCTTCGATCAGCGGGATGGCGGTGAGGTGTTCAAACGCGTCGAGCGTATCATCCAGGGTCGAGAAACTGCGGCTGGTGCCGGTGGCCAGATTTACCAGCAAATGTTGTTCGCTGAGGGCGTGGTGCTGCACGCGGTATTGCTGGCGCAAGGTCGTGACCACGGAATCCCACAGAAAATCGCGTTTGCGCTTCAAGGTGATTTCGATGGCAAAGGTGATCGGCACCCCGCTTTCCAAGGCCTGTATGGATTCTTCGCTGAGCGTGCAGCGAAGCGCGGCGTCCACTACATAGACTTCGTTGACCACGCGCATGGAGATGGTCTCGACACCGATGTCGGTAGCGGCCGCCGGACAGGATGGTAGGGCGAGACCGAATAGCAGCACCACCAAGGGCGCCAAGCTATATCTGGTGTCGACACAACGCGGCGCCTCAGTCGAGGTTGTGCCGGGGTCAGGAATTTGGCCGGAGCGGAAGATCACGGAGCGGTAAACTTGTAAAGACGAGCGTAGAAGAAACCATCCATAGCGGATTCACCGGTGACTATCTGGCGCCCGAATCCCGTCTCATGACCCCATGGCGCTATGACCGGGTCTAAGCGGGCGTCCTTCTGGACGCCTAAAAATCTCTGGATGATCTGGTTGTTTTCTTGTGGCAGCACGGAGCAACTGGCATATAAAAGCTCGCCCCCTGTCACTAGCAACGGCCACAGTGCCTGCAAGAGAAGGAATTGTTGTTCCGCCAAGGCGGCGACATCAGAAGCTCTGCGCAACAGTTTGATGTCCGGGTGGCGTCGGATCACGCCGGTTCCGGAGCAGGGGGCATCGAGCAGTATGCGGTGGAAAAGCGCCCCATCCCACCATGATCGAGGCGCAAGCGCGTTTCCGTGTGTGACTTGGCCGCTTAGGCGCAGCCGTTTCAGGTTATCGCGCAGCCGATTTAGGCGTGTGCCAGCGCAATCGAGCGCGGTCAGGGCGGAAAGTTGGGGCTCAAGCTCTAAGATATGCGCGGTCTTGCCTCCGGGCGCCGCGCAGGCATCAAGCACTCGTTGCCCGGAGCGAAGATTGAGCAAAGGCGCTGCCAACTGCGCGGCTTCATCCTGAACCGAAAACTCGCCTTCCTGAAATCCCGGTAGGGTTTCGACCTCTACGGGTTGTTCCAGCACGATCCCGCTCGGGCTGTGGGAGCAAGGTGCCGCGCTAATGCCTTCTGCACGCAGTCGCTGGAGGTATTCTGAACGCGCCAAGCGGCGAAGATTCACCCGAAGCGTCATCGGGGCCCTCTGATTGTTTGCGTTCAGAATGGCCTCCCAACATGCAGGCCAGGCCTGTTGCAACTGCCGGATCAGCCACTCCGGATGGCCGTAACGTCCTGCGGGGGAATCACCCACGAGGGCGAGCAGCTCCTGACTTCGCCGCAGGTAAGTACGCAACACCCCATTGACCAAGGCACTCGCCCAGGGTTTGCCTAGCGCGCGCGCGGCGTCCACGGTGGCGGAGATGGCGGCGTGGGCCGGAGTGTTGAGAAACTTAAGCTGATAGACACCAATCAGCAATAGGGCGTACACGTCACTGTCCCGTGGTTTCAGGGGATGGCGCAAGAGCGGGGCTACGAGCTGCTCTAACACGAAGTACTGTCGAAGCACGCCATAGGCTAATTCCTGGACCAATCCTTGGTCTCGTTGGTCGGGGATGCGATTAAGGACCCTCGGTACAGTATCCGAGGTGGATCGCCCCCGGGCAATCGTGTTTTCTAGAATAACCGCCGCAGCCGCTCGTGGCTGCGCTCTCCGCTTAAGCGCTAGTGAGGAGAGCGGGGTTAGCATTGATGAAATCGGCGACCCCTAGGGGTTGTTTTCCAGGGAGTTGGATGCGAGTGAGCCTGAGGGCACCGTTTCCGGTCGACACGTCTATCCCGTGGCGGGAGACCGCATACGGGTCCCCCGGCGGGGCCGAAGGTTGACCCGGGAGGATTTTGGCTTCCCATATCCGCATGTCTGTGCCAAACAAACGGGTGTAAGCGACCGGTTTCGGGTTCAGCGCCCGGACTCGGTGCTCAAGCTCGCGGGCGCCAAGACGCCAGTCGATTTCTGCTTCGGCGCGTGTGATCCGGGGCGCGTAGGTGACCAAACCTTCCTCTTGCGGTTTAGGTTCTATTTCACCCCCGAGAAACGCCTTTAGCGTCGGTATTAGGCACTCCGCGCCAAGCTTTGCCAGTCGTTGTTGCAGAGTCTCGGCTGTATCAGCGGGCTCGATTGCGCAGCGGGTTTGTGCCAGGATGGGACCGGCATCGAGCTTCTCGACCACCTGCATGATGCTGATCCCGGTTTCGCTATCTGCTGCCATGAGGGCCCTTTGGATGGGCGCCGCTCCCCGCCATCGGGGAAGCAACGAGGCGTGAACGTTAATACACCCGAAGCGGGGAACCTGGAGCACTGCTGTAGGCAGCAGTTGCCCATAGGCTACTACGACCATCACATCAAGCCTGAATGCCCTCAGATCGTCCGGAGTGGCGGAGTCTTTTAGGTTTGGCGGCTGCCGAATGGCGACGCCTTTTGCAGTCGCGAGCTGTTTGACTGGGCTTGGCTGTAGCCTTCTTCCGCGGCCTGCGGGTTTGTCGGGCTGGGTATAAACGACTACGATCTCAAACGCGGACGGATCGGCGAGTAAGGTGGCCAGAGAGGGTATGGCAAATTGCGGTGTGCCCGCGAACGCAATTCGAGTCCGCACGAACTCAAAGCACCTGGCGCTGCTGTTTCTCCAGCTTTTTGCGGATCCGGTTTCGCTTTAGCAGAGACAGGTAGTCGACAAATAATTTGCCATCCAAGTGATCCATTACAAGCTGGATACATACCGCAAGCAGTCCCTCGGCCTCTAAGGTGAACAGCGCTCCGTCCAAGCCAATCGCTTTCACCGAGACTCGCTCGGCCCTCTGCACCACTTCAAAAACGCCGGGGACGGACAAACAGCCCTCTTCCATCTCCACCACTCCCTGCTGTTCTAGGGTCCTCGGATTAATCAAGCACAACGGTTGGTCTCTTTTCTCGGACACGTCAGTCACCAAGATGCGTTTGGGAACATTGACTTGGGTAGCCGCCAACCCGATGCCCGGGGCGGCGTACATGGTCTCGATCATGTCCCGAGCGAGGTTTCGGATCTCATCGTCAACCCGATCGATCCGCGCCGCCTTTATGCGCAAGCGCGGATCGGGATAGTGCAGTACAGTGAGCGTTGCCATAGCAGCAAAATTTGGTGGTAGGCGCCCAAAAGTATATCAGAATGAGCGTGTTTGCGCTTCTTGATCAGCCCCTCGGTATTTCGGGTAGTCATGAGTCCGGACGACCTGAAGAGTGCCGCACTCGACGACCTAGGCAAGAAATGGAGTTGATTGGTCAGATCTTCCCGCGCGGACTCCTGCGGGGGCGGTGGGAGTATTGATCCCGGTGAGGTTCATGGCCAGCCTGGGTCGAGCTGCTTGTTGAGGCGGCAGCAGGGTTGGCTATGGGAGGCCGCAATTCGGAAAGCCGGACCTGTGGTACCATAATAGATATGTCAAAACACCGCGCGTTATTTCAACGCCGTGGTGGGGGCGTGCGCATTTATAAACCTATTGAACCCGCATCCAGCGCCCGTGTCGAAGGGATGGGGGTAGAGGTCAATGGCTATGTAGCCATGCCACGGGCGAGATCAGGCGCATCAATGCAACCGAATACGCCCCACGATTAGATCAAACGACGGAGTAATGAGCGATGGTCACAGAAACCATGGTCGAAGACAGTCCGCTGCAATTTACCAACGCCGCAGCGGAAAAGGTGAGACAGCTTATCTCGGAGGAAGGCGATGACGGATTGATGCTTAGAGTTTTCATCACCGGCGGCGGATGCTCTGGGTTTCAATACGGGTTCACTTTCGACGAGAGCGTTAATGATGGTGACACGGTGGTTGAGAACGGTGGAGTCAAGCTGTTGATCGATCCCATGAGCGTGCAATACCTGACCGGTGCCGAAATCGATTATTCCGAAGGCTTGGAGGGCGCCCAGTTCGTGATTCGCAACCCCAATGCAGCAACCACTTGCGGTTGCGGCTCTTCGTTTTCTGTTTAGCGGCTAAACGTAACTGATAATGCGGGGCGCGCTGGATCCTGATCAAAGGTTATCAACACTCGGTTAAAGAACAGCCGGTTGGTATACCGCCCCTAACAACACAGCACGATCGGCGCCGGTAACCGATGGTAGATTGCCAGGCTTCCCGGCGATCCGCTGCTTAGCCAACCAGGCAAAAGCGACCGCCTCTACGCTGCTGGGCGGCAAGCCTTTTTCCGAGGTGGGAGCGATGTTCAGCTCGGGAAGGGACGCGGCGAGTTCCTGCATTAACGCAGGATTATGTGCTCCCCCTCCACAGACGAGTAATTCTCCAGCCGAAGGAGCGTATTGCGTAATGGCGGTGCGGATCG
Organism: Gammaproteobacteria bacterium; assembly: GCA_050740975.1. Taxonomy (GTDB): domain Bacteria; phylum Pseudomonadota; class Gammaproteobacteria; order JBOHHR01; family JBOHHR01; genus JBOHHR01. The sequence continues at coordinate 4,914 of JBOIEE010000246.1, forward strand.
CACGGCAGGTCAAGCTAACCAACGTGGCTTGAATATCTTCCGGCGAAAGATGGCTATACGTTCGTCCCAGCACGGAGCTCAGCCAATCGAGGTTGAAGTATTCTCTTCCGGTGCTCTTCGGCGCGGGCGCTTGGAAAAACGGATCTTCGAGCATATTGTTCAGAGCGTCTTGGCACGGCCGGCCTTTCTTGCTCCAACGGCCATCTTCATCTATGGGCGTGCCTAAATGTAGGCGGGCCCAGTCGTCTAACAACGCATTTCCCGGACCCACGTCAAATCCGAGCACAGGTTTCGCAGCATCGGCCGGCAAGACGCTGATATTCGCTATTCCACCGATGTTCAAGACGACCCGATCCATCGATGTATCGTGGAAATGAGCCTGATGAAAGGCCGGCGTGAGCGGTGCGCCCTGGCCGCCGGCGGCGATGTCCATGCCTCTAAAATCTGCTACGGTGGTAATTCCAGTCGCCTGGGCAATCGTATTTGGATCCCCAATTTGAATGGAACAGGGACAAGGCGGGTACGGTTTGTGGTAGATGGTTTGTCCATGGCTGCCAATGGCGGTGACCTCATCGCGTCTTATCGCCGCTTGCTTTAGCACCTGGAGCGCCGCCTCGGCAAACAGCTTGCCTACCCGTATGTGCAGTTGGCTAAAAGTGTTCAGTGACAACGTAGCGTTCGCCGTTTGGAAGGTCGCTAAGGCTTGCTGCAGATCGCTGGGAAAAGGAAGTTCAAGGTAGCGGATCAAGCGCGTGTTGTTACCCTCGAACTCGACCAAGGCAGCATCGATAGCATCGATGCTGGTGCCTGACATGAGGCCGATGAAAATGGACATAGGATTACCGGGAAAAGGAAGTAGGAGTCTTTTCTGCGGTCATCGCGAGCAGTCGACGATCGGTAAGCTCTTGGGTTGCCGATGGGCGTCCTTTGGCTAGCTCGCCGGCGATCTCATCGAGCTTGGCTCGGACGGGGGCGGTGTGTGACTTAAACGCGGCTAACTGAGAACGGGGAAGCGGGGCCGTCTTAGGAAGCTTTGCCGTC
>JBOIEE010000247.1:0-6247 GCA_050740975.1 Gammaproteobacteria bacterium
AGTTAACGCCGTTGCGACCGCCGATCAGGTCACTGGTCACGAAGCCAGCCGAACGCAGGATCAACGTGATGCGGTCGAAGTGCGTCTTATTCATGAAGGCGACGACGCCCTTCTTGAGCTTCCCGAACGACTCCTCAGCAATGACCTCTTCGAACTGCTTGGTCTCGAAGTTGCGGCCCGAGAGCAGCGCTACCAGATCCTGCAATTTGCCGCGCCCGAACTCCGACGTAAAAGCCACGCGCAGCATGTCGGTGTAAGTCGGATCGTAGATGTCGTCATTCGTATCCTTGAGCCAGCGCATCTGCGGCAGGAACTCGGAGGCGGCAAATGCTTTGTCGCCCTTCTCGATGCGCGACAGAAACTCCGGCGCTACCGCGAGGTGGCAGAAGTAGTCGATGGCCTTGCGCAGCATGTTGCCGCCGTAGGTTTCATTGACGGCGATCTTCGACATCGCGAAGTCGGCTTGCGATAGCTCGGTACCAGCCGAGTTGACGCGAATGAAGATCTCGGTGACGGTCTCGATGTCGAGGTCGTCGGCCAGATCGATCACGCCGACATGGTTATTGATGATCTTGCGGCACTTCTCGAGCACCCGCGACACGCGTTTGCGGTCGACGGAGGTGTTCTTCTCGGCGTAGGTGTCGGTCAGCTCGGTGAGGCTGGCGTCGGGGGCGAAGACATCGGCCACGTCATCGATCCAGGCGCCGTCCTTGCGGATGGCGGGGTTGGCGACCTCGAAGCGTTCTTCCTCCGGGTGGAAGGCGATGCGGATGCGGACGGTCTCGTAGTCCTTGGTCAGCACCTCGCGGCCGAGGAGCGCTGCCATGAGCGCCGTCACCCGCTGCTGGCCGTCGATCAGGATGCGCTTGCCGGCCGACGACGTGCCGTCCTTGAGCTTCACCGTGGGGTTGCGCCAGGCGATCAGGTAACCCACCGGGTAGCCCTGGTACAGCGAGTCGAGCAGGTTTCGGACCTTGGTCGCATCCCAGACGAACGGACGCTGGATCTCCGGGATGGCAATCTCGCCCGACTTGACCCAGATGAGAAGCGTCTCGATGGGATGCGGAGTGACAGAGTAACGCTGAGTGGCCATGGTTCAGGTACCGCCTCCAACGATGGAAGCTGCGTTTTCATTTCAGTGAGCGTTTTGTTTTGGTCTTTTTTTTGGCGCCTTGGCGAGATTTACCCCGAAATTCACCCTCTTGAGAACAAGGGCGGTGATTACTCCGAGGAGCAGCATCGCAACACAGAACAAAGTATAGGAGATCCGCCAATCGATGCCCTGTGTCATCATGCTGAACTCTGACATTCCCCCAATGCCCGCGATTAGGTTAAGCGGCAAGAACACAACATTGATGAGCGTGAGATTTTTTAGCAAGGTGTTCATGTTGTTGCTGACCAGGTTGCCCCGTGCGTCCATGAGCCCAGAGAAAACGGTCGAATAGATCTCTGCCTGTTTGTAACACTGGTTATTCTCTATTATCAGGTCATCGATGAACGCGATGATCTCGGGACTGAAAGCCCCCTTTTCCGCATGATTGCGCAGTCGTGTAAGGACCACGCCATTAGAGTTGATCGCGTTAATGTAATAGACGAGGCTCTCGCTCAGGTTGAACATCTGAATGAGATGCTTGTTTTCCATGGACGTGTTGATTTTCTCCTGAAGCTCTCGCGCGATCATTTTGATGACTTTCAGATGCGCCAGGTAATGCTGGATCATGCTGAACAGCAGTCGCAGCATGACATCGAGGGGAGAACGCAGCGTCGGTGCCTGTCGTGTCGCGGTGCCGGCCAGCTGGATGTCGTCGTTCACGATGACCACCAACCGCTCTTTGAACAGCAGCAAGCCGATCGATGCGACATCGAAGGAAAACCTGTCCTCGCCGGAATAGTTTGTGGGTCGCTTCCAGATGAGCAGCAAATAGTCTGGGTTCAACTCGATGCGCGACACTTCATCCGGATCGAGAGCAGATGACAAGGTATGGTCGTCTATGTTGAACGCGGCCCGCAGGGAGTTCCGCTCTAGCGGATGGGGATTTATGTAGACCTGAATGGGACTGTCTTCTGCTTCGACAGGTACCAGTGAACCATCGGTCAATTGGAAACTCTTGATCATTGCGGGCTCTCGCTATACGGCTCTTACACTCAGGCAATCGATGACAAACCGCGCCCCGGTTCCCGTGCCGCACGCCGAGTTCGTCTTTAGGAGCCTGTCGGACTTAGGAGAACCTACTGCGGCGGTGGGAAATCGGTTCATAGTTTCGATCATTTTCGTTAAATAGTTACCACTATTCGCCTCAAATGATCGAAAATCTGTCGTCGACTTCCCACCCGCCGCGCTACGGTTCTCTAAGTCGGACAGGCTTCTAATAACCTAATCGCGGCCCAAACTCCGCGAAAGGAGGTCCATGAAGCGTTCGGGCTGTTCGCTGTGCGGCCAATGACCCGCCTCGGGTACGGTAAGAAGAGTTGCGTTGGGAAAGGAGCGCTTGATCTGCGGTTGGTGCTCCTCGCGCACGTAGCGCGATTTCTCGCCTCGGATAAATACCACCGGACCTGAGTAATAGCTGTCTAATTGTGGAAAACCGCACATCGTGTCTCTATTCGCGGCAATCGCCTCGAGATCGATCCGCCATCGGTAACGGCCCTCCGCAAAGCGCAAGTTCTGCAGCAGAAACGACCGCAAGCTTGCGTCTTCGATGCGGCTTGCTAGCCATCGATCGGCCGCCTTGCGATCCGGAATTTCATCCAGAGGCAGCGCGCGCAGGCTTTCGATTATGTCGTCGAAGCCCCGTCCGTAGGCCACCGGTGCACTATCGACGACGATCAATTGCTGTACTCGCAGGGGACACAGCAAGGCGCACACCATGGCCACCTTTCCGCCCAAGCTGTGCCCGATAAGATGAGTCTTACTGAGCGCCAGACGGTCGAGCAAGGCAAACACATCATCGGCCATTTCGCGATAGCTCATGCTTTTTGCGTGCGGCGAATCACCGTGGTTGCGTAGATCCGCGCGCACTACGCGGTAATCCTGCTGGAGCTGTTTGGCCACAGAGCCCCAGTTACTCGCGGAGCCGAATAGACCGTGCAGTAGGACGATAGGCTCCCCTGCCCCAGACGCTTTGAAATGCAGCACGAGTGACATTAACAGTCGTGTCTCGGTGGGAGCTCGACTTGGTTCAAAAACCGGTGTGGCCATAGGTGCCGGCGCGAGTCCTTCAATACCTTCCATGACGGAGTAGCCCTGAGCCGCATCAAACCCGAAGCTCGGCGAATCCAACGGCGGTGAAATCACCGTCAAAAGCGAATGCTTCCTTCACGCGAAGCGCGCGCATCAAAGCAAAGCTTGTCGCATCGACGAATGAGTATTCGCGTTCATCATGCCTTCGAAGCCAGCGTAGCGCTGTGCTTTCGTGGCCGCGTTCCACCTGAATGACCTGAATACGGGACGAGCGCTCCAAGGCATCGAGAAAGTCGACCGCCGCAGCATGTCCGGCACGCCGTCGCAGATAAGCCCACGTTTCACCTCGTATGTGGTTTGAGGTAACCAGTGCTCGATCGGCGTACTGTCGCAGCAACTCCCCCGCATCCAGATGTCGTTTGTCACGCCGATTTCGCAGCGCGACCCAAAACGAGGTGTCGACGAAGATCAACCGTAAACAACCTCGTCTACGGCTGCCGGCGCGAATTCATCCGCGCCTCTCATTCGCCACAAAGGGTCGCTCTCAAGTGGCGGCAATGAACTGATCCGCTCACGGACATACTTGCGTATCAGCGCCGCTTTTGAAGTTCCTTTTCCCCGTGCTTGGCGCTCAAGCGCTTCGTCGAGTTCTTCGTCAATCATAATTTGGAGTCGTCTCATATAGTGAGTATACACCAAAATTTCAATGTATGTGTAATACTGCAGCGGCCGCAATCTCCTCGAGCAACGCTGGGCACAGGACTGGTGGGCTGTGACCAAGAGGGTCCAGGCCCTTCAGGTCAACAACGGCCACGCCTGCCCGCGTAGACTTTACCCCCATCTAACCCTATGCTGTACCACCCATAGCGTGTTCTGAGACAAGCTAAGCGCGGGGCTCTTCGCACTGGGGACGCACATGATCTATGAAGCAGTCATCGTGACCCGCAACGCGGATAACACGGCGCATATCGCCCCTTTGGGGTTTCGTTGGCGCGCCGAACACGTGCTGCTGGCTCCGTTTCGTCCGTCCACCACTTTGGATAATTTGCAACGCTCCCGACAAGCGGTGGTGAACTTGACCGACAACGTAGCCGTGATCGCGGGCTGCCTTAGCAGCCGGCGGGATTGGCCTATCGCCCCGGCGCATCGGGTACAGGGTTGGCGCCTTGTTGATACCCTGGCGCATATGGAACTCGAGATCGAAAGTATGGAAGACAATGAACGGCGACCGCGCTTTTTCTGCAATGTCGTGCATCAAGAAACCCACTCGGGCTTCAAAGGATTTAATCGGGCGCAGGCGGCGGTCATCGAAGCGGCGATCTTGGTTAGCCGCCTGCACCTGTTGCCGGCGGACAAGATCGATAACGAGATAGAGTATTTGAAGATCGCAATGGAAAAGACCGCCGGTGAACGAGAAAGATTAGCCTGGGGGTGGTTAATGGAGCGTATCGAGTCGTTTCGTCAAGCGTCAAAAGCGGAGGTTTCATGACCGCTTTCCTAGCCAGCGTCCAATCCTTGGAAGAAGCCCGAATGGTGCTGGAACAGGGGGCGGATGTTATCGACTTGAAACGACCCGCAACCGGTGCGTTAGGCGCGGTGTCATCCGAGCTGGCGGCCGAGATCACGCGCTTTGTCGGCGGGCGGCGTACAGTCAGCGCCACCATTGGAGACTTGCCGTGCGCGCCGGATGTGCTCGCCCCTGCGGTGAAACGAATGCTGGCTGCGGGTGTCGATATCGTTAAGGTTGGGGTGTTTGAGCCTCAGCCGCCGATGAAATGGTGGTTTGAGCTGCGGCGGCTTTGCGCGCAAGGGTGGAGGATTATCGTGGTGCTGTTCGCGGATCGAGCGCCGGACTTACGCTTGTTGCAACGCGGCGCAGAAACGGGTCTCTACGGGGTCATGCTCGACACTGCGACTAAAGAGGGGGGATGTTTACGCGATTGGCTCGAGGATACCCAGATTGAGGCGTTTATCCGGCGGGCCCAGAGTCTCGGTTTGTGCACCGGGCTCGCAGGCTCGCTCGGCGTTGATGACATCGATCCCTTATTGTGTTTGAAACCGGATTATCTCGGCTTTCGCGGTGCACTTTGCCATCGTCGCGATCGAATCGCAGCGCTCGATGCGTGCTTAGTTTCGCGTGTGCGCCGGCAGATCCCGCAGGGCTGCGATGCGGTTTTCTCGTTGCAAACGCTAGCAGCAAGTAACTGAGGAGGTAAGGCAATGACACAATGGCGCGAAAAGAAAGAGGAACGGGTGTACTCGGAGGAAGAAATCGTCGCGCGGCTCCAGTCCGAACTGCCGCACTGGGAGTTGAAAGAAGGCTGGATCCGCCGCAGGTACAAGACCTCAGGCTGGAAAGCGACCTTGATGGTGGTGAACACTGTGGGCCACCTGGCAGAGGCCGCTTGGCATCACCCTGACCTCACAGTCTCCTATGCTTTCGTCATCGTAAAGCTGATGAACCACGCGGCGAAAGGCATAACGGACAAGGATTTCCAGCTGGCTAAAAAGATCGAGGAAGTGATCCAGTGGCAGCCTGGATTGGAGGAAGACAGTGCTTTGGAAGGGACGCCGGATGATCCGCGGTTTAAATACATCAAATACGAATAAGTGCCAGACTGCAACCGATGCTTGCGGTGTCTGTTAGGAACCGGGCGATGACCACCATGATCCGCGAGATCTACGAGGCGCTGAAGGAAGCGGGTGCATCCGAAGAGAAAGCCACGGCTGCGGCCTCGGTGCTACTCGGTGAGTTTCTGCATCGAGGAAACACGGGCGAGCTTGCCACGCAAAGTGACCTCCGCGAGCTCGGAAGTGGTCTCCACGAGCTCGAAGGCGGTGTACGGGAGCTCGAAACTAGCCTCCGAGAAAAGATCGGAGAAGAGATCGCAGGCGTACGAGAAGAGATCGGAGGCGTGCGGTTAGAGATCGGAGGCGTGCGGGGAGAGGTTCAGAACTTGGACAAACGCTTGGCCGTAGTCGAACGAGAGTTGGAAATCATTCGCTGGATCGTAGGCGGAGTTGGTTTTGGGGTCTTGTTGCTCGTGATTCGAAGCTTCTGGCCGG
>JBOIEE010000248.1:0-11787 GCA_050740975.1 Gammaproteobacteria bacterium
GGCGATGAGGCCATAGCGGAACAGGGCCACGGCCTGGCGGCGGTGGTTATTCTCATCGGTCATGGGAAGCTCCTTGGAGGGTGTGTGGTCCGAGAAGCTACCCGATTCAACGCGGCGGATCTGGCCCCGTTTGGTGTTGGTGGCGTTTTTGGGGTCCACCGCTTGGTAGCGGCCGGGGGCCAAAACCGAGTGGTGGAGGGAGATAAGGAAGCTGCGCCCCCGCGATCTCTCGCCATGCGGGCAGGACACACTCACGGGTACCCGCAGCCTTGCCGCAACTGCGGCTCAACGTTTCACTAACTCGTCACATACGTCCGGCTTCCCTGAGGTGTCTCCAGAGCTGTCGCCCGTCGCCTTGTGTGTCTTCTCGCGCTGGATCCGTCGCGGCTTGGATCGGGGTTCCTGCCGCTCCCACCGCCCCACCGAACTGGAGTGCGCCTTAAGGCTTCAACGCTCGGTAGAGAAAAGGCAGGCTGAATTCCATACGGTAATCGATGCCAGAATGGTTGTCGTCGAACTCTTCGTAACGATGCACAATACCGCATTCGCGTAGCCGTTTCGACAATATACGCGACCCGTAATGGATGTGGTATTGGTCCTTCCAGCCCCAATCGATGTATAGGCCCTTTAGCGATTGCAGATTTTTTCTGTATTGACCGATGAGATGAATAGGGTCGTGCTGCAGCCAGCGCTTCCAGCGCTCCTGCAACAGTTCACCGGTTTCCAGGTTAAACGGTAGACGAGATCCATTGGGCGCCTTTGGATCGGGGTCATAGCTCGCGGCCATACATAGGTTCATCAGGCAATGGAGCTCCCCGTTCCCCAGCTTCTCTTTCTTCCAGACGTGTTCGAGAAAGCGGCGCACGCGTCCGTCATCGAGACCGTCCGTCGCGTTGCTCTCCTGCGCCAAGACATCGATGGCGCCGGGCTTGCGCTTGCTCTCGCGATACTTAGCGAGTTCGTTCAGCGTATTAGGCCAGTCGCAACGGTAGATGAAATTAAAATAAGCATCCCCCGAGTGGTTTGCGATCGCGCCCCAAAAGCGGGCGTACTTCATTCCGTGTATCATTGCGCCGTATCCACCCGAAGACTTGCCGAAACAGCCCCGGTGTTCGCGCGAGGCTAAGCTGCGAAACTCGCGGTCAATGAAAGGAATCAATTCCAGCGTTAGGTAATCGGCATAATTCCCAATGGCTGAAGAATTCACATATTGGTTGCCGCCGAAAGCAGTGAAGCAATCGGGAAATACCAAGATGCAAGGCCCCATCTTGCGCTGATGCGTGAGACGCGCGGCGCGCTCGGGGACATTTTCTTCGAAGTCTCGCCAGTTGGTGTGGGACATCCCGGAACCCGTGTATCCGACTAAATTTAGCGTTGATCAACTCGAGTATCGACGGCGTGCACGTGGGGACGCCGAGTTCCGTTCCCGGCGACAGCGCAGCGGACAAAGCGAGGACCTATGAGACGTCGGCCGACATCAAGACGACCGCCACCGCCGTGGAGCCGGGTGCCAACCCGGAGCTAGTGAACCATCAAAAGGCGCACGACAACGCCTACGAGATCCTAGGCAAAGCAGTGCATCCATGGGAACTCCCGCTCGACCTCGGCATCGAGGAGGCGGGCGTTTACCTCGAGCACCTAGGGGTAGCGCGGTACCGGATGATGGAAGTCTTCCGCGACACGACAACACTGACGCTGACCGATGCCGACATCGCGGGGGAGCATCTGGGCCTGACGCCGCATACACGCCGAATCATTGCCGGTCAGGCGGTCAACTCGCTGGAACAGCACTGGGGATTTACCGCGAGTACTTTCCTCAACCAGGTGCGACAGGTGCCGCTGTTTCTGAGCGCATCTGGTCTGAGTTATCTCGAGCTTCTGGAGTTGCTCGACACCGCTTTCGTTGAGGGCCTAACGACCGCGCCGAACGGCACGGATCCGCAACCGATCATCAGCCGGGAAGTCGAGGGCGACGGGTGCGCGCTGGAGGATATGACGCTCTTCCCGCTCGGACAGTCCTCGCCGAGCACCATCGAGATCAGCAAAGCCCTCGACCGCGTCCACCGCTTCCTTCGGCTTCGCCGCGCGCTCCGCTGGTCGATCACCGACATGGACCGGGCGATCACGGCGCTGCAGCTCGGGCGGCACGAGAATTCCTTCGACGTGAAGCTGGATGACGCCTTCGTCGTGGAGCTGTCGCTGGTCGAGCGGCTGGGGAAGGACCTGGTGCTGCCGTTGATCGAGCTCCTGAGCTGGTGGGCGCCGATAGACACGCGCACTGCCGCTCACGCCGAGAAGAAGGCGAGGAAGTCGCTCTTCGAGCGGCTGTTCCTCGACAAGTCGGTGATGAACCCCGACGACCTAAGTTTCCAGCTGCTCTTCGCGGAGTTGACCGGAGGGGATCTCGCGCCGGTGGCGCCCATCGCCGAACACGCCCCCAGAGTGCTTGCCGCGCTACGGATGTCAGCGCCCGACCTCTCGCTCCTGACGAGCAGCGAGGTGAGCCAGCAGGTGCTGCACGTGCCGGCGAGCGAAATCGCGGTCGAACCGGTCGAGGGAAAAACGTTGCTCAACCTGGCCAACCTGTCGCAACTGCACCGCATCGCCTCCTTCGCGCGCAAGCTCAAACTCGGGATCCGCGATCTGCTCGCGCTGAAGGCGGTCAGCGAGGTCGACCCCTTCGACCTGGCGCATCTCGAGAACACCCGCTGGTTCGTGGAGCGCGCGCGGAAGGTCCGTGCCTCCCGGTTCACGATCGCCGAGGTGGATTACCTGCTGCGTCACGTGTCGCAGGCACCACAGGCGTCGCGCCGACACCCGAACGCCTCGAGCTGCTCCTCGACGAGATCGACAGCGGGCTGAACAAGATCATCGCCGAGACCGCGTTCCGGGCCGGCCCCGCGCCCGATCCGGACGGCGGTCCCCGTCGTGTTCAACCGCCGGTTGTATCTGTTCTGGCCCGTGATCGACAAGGTGCCCGACGAATCTCAGTCTCTCCAATCGGAAGAGGAGCAGAGAACCTTTTTGCGTATCGGGCTCGCTTGGAGCGAATACAAGAACGGCAAATGGTCGGCGAAGAAGGTCAGTGGTCAATACCCGATCATTGATACGAAATATCCGGCAGAAAATGTCGATCATAGCTTGTTGTCGTTCGCCGCGGACACCGGGCAACACGGTAAGATCGCGGCGAAGTTCCCCGTGTCCAACGTGGAGCTACGAATCCCTTACCTCTTTGCGATGTGGGAGGGGGACAGTTCTTTCGACTTCGATGTGCACGGGGACTTTCTGTTCGCGGGCTGCGGTATGAAGCAATTGGCCGATCCTCACGCGGCACAGTCGGCGCAGCTTGCGGGACGTTTTCCTTACGGAACCAAGCCCTCGTATATGGGCTTGGAGGAGATGCCGGCGATCTCCTCCTCGAAAACCGTTCGCAACTACGTCCCGCAACTCAACGTCGAGATCGACCTCCTCAAGCTGCCGCCCGGCGGAGCCTTCCAGCTCCTGTTCCCGCACCAGCACGAGTGAGAGTTCGTCTTCCCGCAACCGTTCTTCGTCGAGGACGATCTGAGAACCTTCTTCGTGCGTTCGAGGGTGGAGAAGCTGGAAACGTGGTCGGCCGCCTCCAAAGCATTCCCGAAGATCCCCGATGTCACAGCGCCAGACGATTGGGCGACGACATCAGTTACGAAGGTGAAGCACGTCGAGGAGATCCCCCGCTTCACGTTTCAGACCTTCTACCATCCGTACGTCTGTTCGTTCACCAAGCGCCTTGCGGAGAGCGGCATCGACGGCCTACTTCGCTGGTCCTCGGAGAGCGATGGAGCCCAGTTCGAGTCGCTAACGCTGTTCGGCAAGAACAAGCGCTCGGCGATTCTGTAGAGAAACCTATCCGGCGGAGGTGGTCGATTTCGACCGCGGCGGCGCGTATTCGATCTACAACTACGAGCTCTTCTTCCATATCCCGATGCTCATCGGGGATAGGCTGAGCAAGAACCAGCGTTGCGAGGAGGCGCAGCGCTGGTATCACTTCGTGTTCGACCCCCTCGCGCGGAGTGACGCCAAAGGGGCCAAGGCATTCTGGAAGTTCAAGCCGTTCCACGAAAACGCGGATGACCTGCACCCGATTCAGGAGCTGATGGCGCTGCTCGCAGGGGCGGAGACCGACCTCGATGCCGCCGAAGTGAAGAAGCTGAAGGACGATCTGCGGCTCCAGATCGCGCTGTGGCAGAACGATCCATTCAAACCGCACCTGATCGCCCGGCTGCGCCCGCTGGCCTATCAGTGGAATGTCGTGATGAAGTATCTCGACAACCTCATTGCGTGGGGTGACCAGCTGTTCCGGCGCGATACCATCGAGTCGATCAACGAGGCCACGCAGCTCTACGTCCTTGCGGCCGACATCCTCGGCGCGCGCCCGCACGATGTCCCACGCGAGCTCGCCTCGCCGATGACGTACGCCGAGCTCCTCGAGTCCGGACTGGACGACTTCTCCAACGCGCTCGTGCTCTTCGAGCCACTCGTCGTTGACCTGAGCGAGTACGACGGTGGCAACGGCGGCGGCGGCCCGGTGCCGGATTTGAAGACGCTCTATTTCTGCATCCCGCGCAACGAGAAGGTGCTTAGCTACTGGGACACGGTCGCGGACCGGCTGTTCAAGATCCGCCATTGCATGAACATCGAAGGCGTTGTCCGGCAGCTCCCGCTCTTCGAGCCGCCCATCGACCCGGCGCTCCTGGTGCGCGCCGCGGCCGCAGGGATCGACATCGGCAGCGTGCTCAACCAGCTCAGCGCCGCCGTGCCGCACCACCGCTACGGGGTCCTTCACCAAAACGGCGAGCGTCGTTGGCTTGGGCGCACAACTGCGCTGGAGAAGCGCGATGCGGAGGCGGTCGCGCGGCTGCGCTCCGGCCATGAGCTCCAGCTCCTGGACGATGTCCGCGCGATCAAAACCCAGCAGATCGAGGAGACGCAGCACGTCAAGAGCGCACTCCTGAAATCACGCGAAATCGTGGACAAGCGGCAAAAGTATTACGGCAAGCTCACCTCCGGAACGCCTCCCTTCTTGAACCAATGGGAGGTGGCGCACCTTCTCTTGACCGCCGAGGCCGCGATCGCACACGCCGTCATCGAGGGAGTTCAGGCCAGTGCGGCAGCGTCCTACCCGATTCCGACGGGGATGGTCGGGGGTGCGGGGATCTCGAGTCCGGTTCAGCTCAACACCATATTCAGCGGCGAGGCGACCGGGGACGGCATCGAGGCGGGCGCGAAGACGGCAGGGATCGTCGTCACATTGATGCGGGAGGCCGCCACCGTGGCCGCGGTAATGGGCACGCACTACCGGCGCGCGGACGAATGGACGCTCCAAGAATCGTGTACCGCCAAGGAGCTGGAGCAGATCGACAAGCAAATCGCCGCGGCCGACATCCGCATCGCGATCGCCCAACAGGAGTTGGCGAACCACGACCAGCAGGTGGAACGCGCGAAGGAAGCGGACGCCTTCATGCGCGACAAGTTTACCAATCAGGAACTCTACGACTGGATGGTGTCGCAGACCGCTGCCGTCTACTTCCAGAGCTATCAGCTCGCGTTTGACATGGCGAGGAAGGCCGAGCGCGCGTTCCAGTTTGAGCGCGCGTCGGACATAGCTTCATCCAGTTTGGATATTGGGACAGCCTCACGAAGGGGCTGTTGGCCGGAGAAAAGCTGCAATACGACCTCCGGCGGCTCGAGGCCGCCTACCTCGAGCAGGGCAAACTCGAGTACGAAATCGTTAAACACGTCTCCCTCGCGCTGACAGACGCGCCGGCGCTGGTCGAGCTGCGTGAGACGGGCGAATGTTTCGTCGAGATCAGCGAGGCCTTGTTCGATCTGGATTTCCCTGGGCACACCCACCGTCGCGTCCATTCCGTTGGCCTGACAATTCCCTGCGTCACGGGGCCGCTCACCGGCGTCAATTGCACGCTGACCCTATTGGAGAACTCCGTCCGCGTCAGCAGCGTGCCCACTGGAGCCGACGGAAACTACGCCCGCGATGCGAACGGCGACTCAAGGTTCCGGGACAGTGTGGCGGCGATACAGTCCATCGTCACCAGCGGCGGCCAGAATGATTTCGGCAGGTTCGACTCCAACAGCCCGGACGAGCGCTACCGGCCGTTCGAGAATGCGGGCGCCATCAGCAAATGGCGAATCGAGCTGCCCAAGGATTGCAATCATTTCGATTTCGCGACCATCTCGGACGTCCTGCTGCACCTCCGATACACAGCGCGCGACGGCGGCGGTATCCTCCGCGATGCCGCCATGCAAGAGATTGTTAAGGCTGTGCCGAAGGAGGGCGTACGACTGTTCAGCGCCCGCTATGAGTTCCCGACCGAGTGGCACCGGTTTCTGCACCCAGTGGTGGGCCAGCCCGTGCAGACGCTGCAGTTCACTCTCACCCCCGCGCGGTTCCCCTTCCAGTACCGCGACATGCCGATCAGCGTCTCCAAGATCGAGTTGGTGCTGAGGCTTCGGCCGATTTTAGTTTCGACCTACATGCAAGGCGGTGCCCCACTCAAGGTGAGCCCGTCTGCTCCTGACAACATCGATCCGACGCCTGGTACGCTCACCAGCAGTTCGGCCGACCTCGACGGCACGCCACATGCCATACTGTCGTTGGGGGCAGCCTGGCAAGGTGCCCGGTGACCGGATGTTGGAGGTTACGAGCCAGGACGTCAGTGTGCTCGCAGAGCAGATCCAGGTGGTGTCCCCCGAACGGCACCAATCTCCACCGGCTGAATCCCGATGCCATCGTGGACCTCGGTATTCTGTGTCACTACTCGATTGCGGACTGAGGCGGCGAACAAAGTCGCTTTATTTATCGATTATTCGAAATGATGTACTGGATGACACCAGCAGCGCGAACAACACAGCGGCCTATTCGATCCCAACCTGCGGGATGAGGGATTCTCGCGGATTGAAGGCCTCGGGGCAGAGCGCAGAAAGCATCTGGAAGCTGGAGCTGCCCGCCGCGTTTCGACTGTTTATTCAATTACAACACGATTTCGGACGTGATCCTGCACCTGCGCTACACGGCGAGGCAGGGCGGGTCTGTACTGGGGGAGGGAGCGGTCACCTACATAGAAGAGCTCGTCGGAGCCGCCGATACCTCGGGCTTAGCCCTGCTGCTCAGCCTGCCGCATGAGTTTCCCAGCGAGTGGCATAAATTTGTCGTTGCAAATGCGGGCTCCCCTAGTCCGAGCGTTTCTTTCAGTGCCAACGTGAAGCGGGAGTACTTCCCTTACTTCACACAAGGCAAAGACATTATAGTCAATGCCATACAAATTCTTGCTATACAGGGTGAGGAACTAAGTACAGTTACGCTGAAAGATGCTGACTTTGACTTAGGAAGCTTTTCTGCTGGCTTGAACTCTCTGGGAGAGGCCGTGTTTGCGCCCGCTCTTGTCGGGCCAATAGGAGAAAAGTTTGATCCAGATGCACCGGTCTTTATCCTAATCAAGTACTCCGTGGAATCGGTATGATGGCCGGAGCGATGTGCGCTTTGCTCAGCGCCCCGCCCATTTGCCTGGCAAAACGTGATCGCGGGTCACACGGTGAGCGACGCACCCAATTGGCGCGCAGATCACGCTACGATGTCGGAATTCAAGATACATCGATACCACACCGCTGTGTTGACGTCATCGGAGAAGATGCCGAGGAGCTTAGTGGGCCGAACGTGCTCGGCGTCTCATTTCTGCAAAGTACGTCGCAAGGCACGCCGGATGATCTCCTCCGTGCTCAACCCCTCCTTCGCGGCAACCGCCCGTACGCTGCGGCTGGCTTCCTGTGGTTTGTAACCGAGAGAAATCAAACCGGCTACCGCGTCGGCCACCTCATCGCCTGCTGCTGTCTCGGCTCTTCCCAAATGCACGCCTGATGCAAGCTCCTCATCCCATTGCGCCACGCGATCCCGCATCTCCACGATCAAGCGTTCGGCCGTCTTTTTGCCTATGCCGGGCAAGCGGGTGAGCCTGGTGGCATCGCTCTGCTGCACACAGCGAACGAACTCTTCGGGGCCTCCTGAGAGGATAGCAAGGGCTAGTTTTGCGCCTACACCGCTGACCTTGATCAAAGCGCGGAACAAACGTCGCTCGTTTTCTGAGATGAACCCGAACAGCAGGTGGGCGTCCTCCCTGACGATGAGATGCGTATACAAGCTGGTCTCCTTTTGCAGCCCGGGAAGGTTCACGAACGTGCTCATGGGGGCTTCCAGCTCGTAGCCAACGCCCTGCACTTCCAGCAATAAAAATGGCGGCCGCTTCTCTAGGAGCAGTCCACGCAGGCGGCCGATCATACCCAGCGCCCGGCGCGTCGCCCTCGCACGTCTCCCAGACGTTGCAAACAGTGGCGGGTATGTCCGCGGCAGATAGCCACAGCCAAGGCGTCGGCGGCATCGGCGCCGGGTTGCTCCCGCAAGCGGAGCAATATCGTCACCATGCGCTGGATCTGCGCCTTTGCGGCATTACCCTTGCCGACGACGGCGAGCTTGATCTCAGCCGGGGTAAATTCGTGTACCGGGAGATCTCGCAGGGCAGCGGCTAGCAGCGCCACACCACGGGCCTGCCCCAACTTCAGCGCGGAATCCGGATTACGGTTGATGAAAACCCTCTCCACGGCTAGCTCATCGGGGCGATGGCGATCTACGACCTCCAGCAGGCCATCGAAAACGCGCTTCAGGCGCTGGGGCAATTCGGTGCTTACCCCACGAATACACCCGCTAGCAATATGCCCGATCCTCTGGCCGTGCACTTCGATTACCCCATAGCCCGTAGCCCATGAACCTGGATCTATACCGAGAATACGCACCACCGGAGTAACTATGCGATCTGCGCCAGGATCTCTTCGCTGATTTCCGCGTTCGAGTAAACCCTCTGGACATCATCCAGATCTTCTAGGGTATCTAACAACTTTATCATCTTCTCGGCTTGTTCTGCCGAAAGGGGGTTATTGGTAAAAGCTCGCATGGTAAGCTCCGCCGTCTGCGGTTCATACCCCGCGGCGATCATACCGTCTTTAACCCTTTTGAAATGTTCCGGCGCCGTGATCACCTCCACGGACCCGTCCTCTGTAGTCACCACATCCTCTGCACCCACCTCCAGTGCCGCTTCCATGATCGCATCCGGGTCCGCGCCTACTGGATAGCTCAGCAAGCCGCACTTGGAGAACAAATACGCTACCGATCCATCGGTTCCCAGATTACCCCCTGCTTTGGAAAAGGCATGCCGTACCTCCGCCACCGTGCGGTTTCTGTTGTCGGTCAGGCACTCCACCATTACCGCCGTGCCCCCGGGGCCATAACCCTCGTAGCGCACTACTTCGAGAGCCTGCCCTTCGGCATTACTAGTCCCTCGGGCTATAGCCCGTTCCACCGTGTCTTTGGTCATGTTATTCGACAAGGCGCTGTCGACAGCGGCGCGTAAGCGAGGATTCGCTGAAATGTCCCCTCCCGCTCTAGCCGCTGCCGTGATTTCCCGTATCAGCTTAGTAAACAGTTTGCCTCGCCGTGCATCCTGCTTTCCCTTGCGATGACGAATATTCGCCCATTTACTGTGCCCAGCCATCGAACCCCCCACCCCTTGTTTTCAGCTTAGAAAAATACACTCAAGGACCACACCGGTGGTCACAGACTTACGCGCTAAGTTTAGCAATTCGGGAAGCGAGCAGCAGCGGTTCCTGCACCATAAGCGCGCATTTGCTCTACGCTTGTGAAAAATCCCAGGGGTACATTTTTTCGAGCTTCCTTATACCTGCGGCGTATGGGCGAAACACCCTTGCTGCAAAAAGTGAAGGACCTGCATCGCCACCTGCCGCGACACCAGCATACCGAGATGGGATACCGGTAAGGCGATGTGATCTTTGGCGCCGTGCAGATGCGTCTCCGCCGCCGCCACGGTGCCGTCATTGGGCTTGCTTAGCTCGGTGATCATTCTTCCCAGGCCCATGGAACGCGTGCCTGCGATCGAACCGAGCTCACTAGCGCCATTCCAAGCCGGAACATCGCCCGATACGCCGCGCCGATTGCTCTCGCCCAGCAGAGTTTGTCCAAGCGTAAACGTAGATAAATAACGCGCTACACCGCTGCCCCGGTGCGGCGTCCCCAAGGTCACGATCCTGCCGTGCCTGAGATCCTCGAACAAGGCGAAATAATGGCGAATGACCAGTCCCCCCAGGCTGTGACAGACGAAGTGGATCTTACCCGCGTCGAGGTCTTGCACTACTCTGCGCAGCTCCCGAGCGACCGAGGCGGGACTGGAGCGGACGCTGCGGTAGCAGAATCTGCGGGGCAAGTAGCCGGCGCGAGTGAGCTGAACGCGCAGGAAGGCCATCTCATAGCCGTTTAGAAACAGCCCATGGATCAGCACTACGGCCTCAACAGCGGGACGCTGCATGGCAGAGTTTGTTTGATGCCGGCTTTTTACGCGTCGTTGGCGACTAAGCGTGTCGGCTGTGAGCGCGCCTCTGCGAAATCCAGAAGCCGCACGATCGGCCTCACCGCGCGCCGGCGTATGTCTTCTCTCACGTGGATTTCGTTGCCGCCTTGTTCCAGGCAGGCAGCGAGCTTGCGCAAGCTGTTCATGGCCATCCAGGGACAGTGGCCGCAGCTCTTGCAGGTGGCGCTGCGCCCCGCATTCGGCGCCTCTAGAAACGTTTTCCAAGGCGCGGCTTGGCGCATTTTATGAAAAATACCGCAGTCCGTGGCCACGATGAACTTATTCGCCCGTAACTCTTGGGCGGCTTTGATCAGGGCCGTGGTGGATCCCACGACATCGGCCTGGGCGATCACGGATTGCGGCGACTCGGGGTGCACCAAGACCTTGGCATCCGGATGCTGCGCGCGCATCGCCCGTAGTTCCTCCCCTTTGAACGCTTCATGTACCACGCAGGAGCCTTGCCAAAGCAGCATATCCGCCCGCGTTTGGTTGCGTACATAGTCCCCGAGGTATCTATCCGGTGCCCAAAGGATTTTTTCGCCCCGCTGATGGAGATGTGTGACCACATCCACCGCGCTGCCCGAGGTCACAACCCAGTCCGACCGCGCCTTCACTCGGGCGCTGGTGTTGGCATACACCACCACCGTGCGATCGGGATGCGCGTCGCAGAACGCACCGAAGGCATCGGCCGGGCAGCCGAGATCTAAGGAGCAATTCGCATCCAAGTCGGGCATCAACACCGTTTTCTCGGGGTTTAGGATCTTGGCGGTCTCCCCCATGAAGCGCACTCCGGCGACGACCAGGGCGCTGGCGGGATGCCGACGCCCAAAACGCGCCATTTCCAGGGAATCGGAAACAAAGCCACCGGTTTCTTCGGCCAGGATCTGCAAATCGGCATCGACGTAATAATGTGCCACCAAAACCGCGTCGCGCACCCTGAGCAAGCGCTTGATGCGGGAAGCTAGGGCATCGCGCTCCGCAGTGCTCAAGGTCTCCCGCACCGTCTTCGGCACCCTGAAAACAGGCGGGATCGCGGTACCTTCGGTTCGCAGAATATCGTTAGCGAGCATGTGTGCCTGTGTTAACGGACAAAATCAACCCGGTCCGGCTGTTTGGCCTGATACAGCTTGGCGGGACGGTGCTTGCCGCTATTGAGCAGTCCCCCGTCCTCCTTAAGGCAATCCATGCTCAGGACGCGCTTGCGGAAATTGCGCTTGTCCAATTCCTCACTGAGGATAAGCTCATACACCCTCTGTAGCTGCGAGAGGGTGAAACGCCGCGGCATAAACTGCAGGGCGATGGTCGAGTAACTCAATTTCGC
>JBOIEE010000249.1:0-9954 GCA_050740975.1 Gammaproteobacteria bacterium
ACATAAAATGTGACGCCATGCTGCTGTACAAGCGCCAGTGCCTTTTTCTGCCACCCGCTTTTGTCTGATACCTCGCACGCCTCCAGGATCAGGCGCAAGTTCGCAAGCTGCTGATCAGCCTGAAGAGGATACTTCCGCGCCAACAAATTACCGACCTCAAAGTACCACAACGAAGGTACTCCAACTCGGATTGAACCTGCCTTAAGCAAAGTGGCTAGTACCTGTGCCTGGTCTTGGTAGGGTTCCGAGCCGCGAGGTAATACCCATTTAAGGATGACAGAGGCATCAATGACAACGAGTTTCACTCGTGACTATCCCGATCCCGTCGTATCCATTCCTCTGCACTCATACCCAGAGGCTTCATCTCCTTTCGCAATTCATCAATCCTGGCAAAAGCTTTCTCCCGTCCCTGGCGGAGCAGGGTCTCCTGGAGTGCCTGGTTGATAACGCGGCTCCGTTCTCCCTTAGGCAATTGACTCAACGATTCCCAGACTTCGTCATCTAACATGACATTGATTCGGTGCGACATGACATTCTCAATGTGTAAAGACATTACACATTTATTATATGCAATTAGATCCGTTTCACCAGCATTAGACCCCGATGCCGTTATTTTCGGCCTTCCACAAGCTTGACCCGGCGAGGTGAGAACTTCCGGATACCATTTGGCGCGGCGAAGCACAAAGGTTGGTCAGCGAACGTATCCGTGCCGTCTTCGAAGCGGTCGACTTCACGTTGATGGGTAAAAGCTTCCAGGGGCTGATCGTTCAAGACTGCATTCAAGGCTTCTTTCTCCGTTGAAAAGACCCCGCCGAACACCGGGGCGGTGGGAATGCAAGCTTTGCGTCCCAAGAAAATACCCCACACTGGGTTTTCCAATGCCCGCCCGAATTGGCTGATGAGTTCCGCATTGCCTGACAGCACAACAGCAAACGCGGAGTCGCACAAGTATTGGCGGTAAGTAAGATGGGTGTCCTTGATCTTGCCTTCAGCCGTTTTCGTATTCTGCACGGTGTGGTAATCGGTAATACGGCGCACCGGCAAATCGAAACGTTTTTCCCCGTAATCCAGGTAGCGCGGGATCGCGATGGCTAGAAAACAGAGTCGTTGGCTTCGTTCGAGCACTTCCTTTTCTTCTTCTGACCCGCGTGCTTTCCCTAACGCCGCGCAACACATACCAAAAATTGCGCTCTTGGTTGGGATGAGTCCCGTGTTGCGGCGGTTGAATTGGCTGGCGAAACCCCACGATTGGAGGGGTCCTTCCAACCGCAAGGCAAGGTGGACGGCTTCAATCGACATGCTCGGCGACTCCGCTAAGGAACTTGTCGATGTTCAGTTCGGGCATGGCTCCAGTGAAGAGTACTTTTTCATTGAGCTTCCAGGTAGCGTTCAGGCGCTCACGCTCGGTTTTCAAGGCTTCGAACGATGCATCGAACAGGCTCCTACCGCTATTTGGCTTGATGGGTTTTTCGAAGGCGTTGACCAGTTGCACGGGATGACCGGAGCCGCGCACGACGCCCAGCACATATCCCGGTAAAGTGGCCGCGTTCATAGAGTTCTTGCGGGCGCCCGGCACGGCCTTGAGCGTCGCTTCGACAAAGGCGCGCACGACTTCGCGTCGCTCCTCTTGGGATAACGCTTTCAGGTGACCTCTTTTGCCCTCACCCTTCTCGTTTGGATTGAACAGCATGCCGAGATTCAACGCAGCGAAGCGGTAGTAGGTGGCGGAATTGAACTCCAACGTGCCGGTCATACCTGCCCCGGCTTCTTCTTCCGGTTGCAAGTCATCGACAGCAGAGAAGAAATCGATTTCGTTATCCACCTTGTGGGTGGAAAGAGCATGGCTGAACATCGCCGCCGCTTCCAAGGTAAGTGAATGATCATTTGCCACCATGCGCCCGAACAAGGCGATGTCGGCGGCGTCTTTCAACAATTCCTCCAACTTCAGCTTCTTTACCGCTCTTTTAGCATCGCCCGTCTCATTGAAGGCTGATGCCAGTTGTTGCAACTCGGATGGGGTAGTGAAGTACAAAGTCTTCACCTTTAGCTTGCCGGTTTTTCTCTCGGCTTCCGTGTCGAATTTCGCCAGTGCCTCGGCAAGAGCTTTAGCCTTTTCCAATGCATCCACTTCAGCAACGCCCTCCGCAGTTAGCGCATCGCGCAGAGGTTCGACGATCAGACGAGTGCGCTGTCCTTGAAATCGCGGGCTAATTTCCGCTGCCAGCTCTCGTATCGCCCGTTTCCATGACTGGCTGGACACTCGCGCCCGCTGTACGCCGCCGAAGATGGCGGTTTTGGGTGAATTCAAATCGTCGCGGTTCAAGCAGGCGACGGGAAAGGATTGGAGGATATGCAGCTCGAGGTGTTTCATGATTCTTAGTCCTTTGTTGAACGGTCAATGGTCAAATTCGAATGGGTTGCAGTAACAACAGGCCGAAGCCGAATGACTTGGCCGAACCGATACCCTGTGTGAATGCCTTGGTGAATTCCGCCGGGTCGGCCACTTCCAGACAGCCCCGGTGGCGCACGCCTACGTGCAGCCCACGGCGCTTGTCGCGGTTGAAATAAAAGTCACGGCGCGAGTCGATCTCCAGGGCCAACCCATCGTCTAGATCCTCCAGCAGCCGGAAACCGTGTTGTCCGGCTTTACGTTCGATCCAAGCGCGTTGTTCCTCGGCTGACGCCAGGTTGAAACGCCGGTGCTTGCCGCGTTCACGCTCGCGGCCTTCCCACCGGTCACGTTTCTCGTCCCGTCGGGTTGGGTTAGCCAACAGATCGAACCGATAGCGGCGATGATGAGGAAATCCTTCCTTGACTGGACTGACTCTCCATCCGTCGTTCTCGGCCCACTCGGGTCTTGTCGGTTCTTCCTTACACATCAGCCACAGATCGCAGCCCTCGTTCTTTTCAATCACCCTGAAAAGAAACGGACGCGGATAGCCTTCGGGATGGCCTGGAAGCATATCCCAAACCCGCTGGTGCCAGTCGTAGCAATCTCGTATGCGTTGGCGTGCGATCGTCTCGTAGTCGAGATTGACACGCGCCAGCCACCTCATGGCGCTTCCTCCGTTTCCACTGAGGGCGTCCAAAAGCTTTTCGCCCACTCCGTTCGTACCTGGTCAGCACGGTATTGCCAGGCGCGTAGGTCTTTGAACAAGCGTTCATAGTTGACGGGTATGTCCTCGGCCTTGGCGCGCAACATCAAGCGCACCACTCGGGGGAAGATTTCCTCACCTTCAGCGGCTAACAGGTGTTGAAAGCGCCGCGTCACTGGCCCCACGCCTTCCGCCGTGGCGATCTTTTCTACCTCTTCCTTGGTGCAGAGCCTTAGGCACAGCACACCGAAGTCGAACTTTTCGTTGGTGGATTCTTTGGGATGCATCGCGTACATACCGGCTATGGTCTGGACAGTCAACGCGTTGGAGTCGTCGCCAATTCCATTAAATGCTGCTAGATAAGGCCAAGCCCGCTGACGCTTGCTATCCACCAACGCGCAGCGCAGATCGGCCATGAGGCCACGATCCTCCTTCCGGCGTCTCAGAAATTCCAATAAGCCTTGCATCGATCAAGCCTCCGTTTTTTCAGTTTCGAGTTCCTCGGGTTGTTCGGATTCAGTTTTGGGTTTAGCGAACAGCTTGCTCCAACCCAATGCGAAGGCCCGCATCTGGCGCGGGGTGTCCTGCCCGCAGGCGAGACGGTAGGCCTCCCGTGCCGCACCGTGTATGGCCTTGAGCCATTCGTTCCGAGTTTGCTGGACGGCTTCGGAGGTCGTTCCTATTGCCTCGACATGCTTCATCAGGAGTGGGCGCAGCTTTTCGACAGCGGTCCAGTAGTGGCGGGTGGCGGTGGCGTGCAGCTTCCCTCGCAGCTCGTTCCTTTTCGGCCCGGCCATTTTGATCCGCCTCTCCCAGCCACCGTCGGTTTGTTCACGGTAGGTTTCCACGGCCCACGACAATTTCCGGCTGATGCCTTCCGCCCATTCGACTTCCGCCGCATAAGCGGCACGGCCATTGTCCGTGCGCATGTTGGCTGGGATATGAAAGACCGATTCGACAGTGTCCAAAACCTCAGCAGTCTTTCTTGGATCAATCAACAAGGCACCGACCCAGAGATCGAATTCCTCGTTGTCTGGTATGTTTGCTAACGTTAACGCACCCCCCGCTTCGTCTTGGCCGCGGGACACAACAAGAGCGCTCAATTCGCGCCAGGTAGCTTTTGCGCCCGCACTGAGCAGTTTTCGTTTGTCATTTCGGATGACCTCCGTCGCAGAGGCCTCCCGAGGGCATTCAGGGAATCTTGGATACTCCAAGCCGCTTGCCAGTAGCATAAATTGGCCTTGAGCATTCAAGCGAACCAATCGGGCCAGAGGAACCAATCTGCCAAGATAGGTCCGGGTAGCATTCAAAATCTTAGGGCCATCTTCAAAGCTAGCGGGCATCATTTCCCAAATCGGTTTTCCCCAACATTGAGCAATCGGCTTATTGAAATGCTGACTAACGGCTTCTTTTGTCAATAGATTGGCGCATATCGTATCGCACACTGTTTTTCGACGAATAAAAGCATGCAGCATGGAGGATGGCTTACAAGGACCGTCAGCGAAGTTTTTTGGTTTATCGATCCAGATTGCCGAGCTGACCCCACCTCCTTGTGCGAAATTCTGGAAAGTAACCAGCATGGACGCCAACAGCTCAATCGAAAATTTTCTTTTATCTGCAGCCAGTCCTTCATGATCGAATAGAGTACTGTTGTTCCCAGCAGCCAGCGCGCAATCCAGCTTGCTAATGGGCTTGCCACTGTCGTGGTTTTTAATCGGCCACGATACTTGTAAGAACGGTTTGGTCGAATCAAACAGACTAAACGCATACCCCCATTGGTTCAGATACCGTTTCCCCGCTTGGGGCAACTGCGCTGGCGCATTTACCCAATCATCGTAGTATTCCGCCGGTCCATCCAACGCGGCCTGCGCGATGCAGATAAGCAAACGCATCAAAGCGATGCGCTCGTGCGGGCGCACAGCGAGATCGGCAAATTCCCAACCCTCGGAAAAGACTTGCTCCAAACTCGCGAGGCGATACCCGCCGTCTATTCCTACCACTGGGATCCACGGTTCAGTCACAAGATTCATTGTCCACTGCTCCTCCTTTGCTGCGTTGAATTTCAAGACCCAAATCGATATCCCAGTGCAGAGAAACGCCCTCCTTGAGCCTCTTGATTTGCGCGGCACCGTTCGGTTGCACTAAGGCGATTGCTTGCTCGCCTCTAACGTAACGGGCGCAGCGCTCGTCAGTGCGGAAAGCGGCGAAGTTCGATTTCGGAACTTTCACCAGATTGCGGTGTAGGGCGCGCGCCGCATCAAGGCGAAAGGTATTGCCTTCCAAGTCCGCGACATCTCCGCTCAGCAAAGTAAGTTGTTTACCTTCGGCAGAGGCGGCCAGAATTAGTTGGGCCATTGGTATTTCGTTTACCCGGGTTTGAACGCCCTCTTGATCGTCCAACAATGAGTTCCAGATATTCGAGGATGTCAGTGCAAGCGATTGCAGTGCGATAGCTTTGCCAAGCATGTCTTCTTTCAATTTTTCCCATCCCTGCGGTTCGATATCTTTTTCGGCATAAGTTGCTTTCAGCAAGCCGCGAATGTGCGAAGGAATTTCGATCTCTATTCGGCTTGACCAAACTTCCAGCGAACGCAGCAGCACGTAAGGCGCATAGACCCAGGCTTTCGGTCCCAGCGCCTCGACGATTTTTTTCTCGCCCATGCCGCGCAAATCTTCTAAAGAAGCGGATTCCCGTAAGATCCAGTATTCCGCCCGGTCTATCCGACGATCTGAGCGCGGGTGCCGCCATAGTCTTCCCATCCGTTGCAACAGCATGTCGGTGGGAGCCAACTCAGTAATCAAGAGGTCGGCATCCAGATCCACGCTTTGCTCCACCACTTGAGTCGAAACCAGCATGCATCCCATTGGTCGTATTCTTTTAGTTTCACCTCCTTTGCCCATGGCCTCCATCCAGTGGGTTTCCAGGTCTTCCCTCCGGAAATAGGGAAAACGAGAATGCAGAAGTCCCAAGGCCGGGATACTTTCCGATTTCCACTCATTTTTCATGACCTCAAAACGCCGGTAAGTGCTTTGGGCTTGGTTGACCGTATCGCAAATCCACAAGACACAGGCACCAGCACAAGCTTTTTCCCAGGCTTGCCGCAATGCCTCTGATGCTTCCATAAACGAGACATGGACGGTCTTGGCTTCGGTCGGCTGCGCGGGGCGTGGTGCGAGCAACGCACCGCCGTTCAATCTGCCGGTTATCAACGGGTATGGCGCGGGCGCGTCGGGATCTGGTTCGGGTTCGCCCCAAAGCGCCGCGCGTCTCCTCGGCGTTAGCGTGGCGGAAAGGAGAATCACCGTGCAGCCCAAGGCTTCGAGCGTTTCGCACAGGACCCGGATCAGCGTGCCGGTATAGAAGTCGTAGGAATGCACCTCGTCTAGGATCACTACTTTCCCAGCAAGGCCAAACCGCCTCACGAAGAAATGCTTGGCCGCCACCACGCCGAGTAGAGCTTGATCCACTGTACCCACGCCGAACGGTGCGATGATCGCCCGCTTGCTGGATGCGAACCAGTCACGCCCGGCGCGGGCATCCCCGTCGATGCATTCGCTGGACTCAGTCGCGGAAGGATTGGATTGCCATAGGTCTTCCAGCAACCACGCATTGGCGTGAATCAGCCGCGTGGCGGGATTGTCCGGGGCAATCTTCCTGATGAAATCGTCGACGCGCAGATGGATGCGGTTGCTCGTGACCTGAGTGGGCAGTGCGAAGTAAATGCCGCTCGCTTTACCTTCGCTCATCAAGCGGTAAGCGCACGCTAAGGCCGCTTCGGTCTTACCCATGCCCATCGGTGCTTCGATCACGTAGATGCCCGGCTCGGTGATCACATCCATGGCCTGGCGCTGCAAGTCGTTCGGCGGGAATGGAAACAGTTGCTCGAAAGTCAACCCACGGTGGATCTCAGGTATTCCAAAGCCGATGGTTTCCACAGCGTGGCCGGCCCATCGGCGACTCTCGTCTGCTTCAAGGCCCCGATCTACTGGGAAAAAGGACTCGTCTGAGCCGATCCAATCGGCGACCGAAATCAACCCGGATAGCCACCACAAATGCGGGGAATCTTTGCTGATCGCGGTTACAGGCAAAGCACCTAGCCTATCGATGAGTTGCTGCGCTACCCGTTGGCGAATCTGTTCCCATTCGTCGCCAGCCATACCGGCAGCGGATTTCAAACCGCGCTCGCCGGGCTTATGCAAACGGCCATGGTGCGCGCCGGGGGCCACCGCCCAATACATTGCGCTTTTTGGCTCCATGCCTGCCTGGAACAACAGGTTCTGCACGGTAAACTGGCTAACCTTGGAGTGATCTTGTTCGAAGTTCTGCCAGCCTTGCGCGACGCTAAACTCTTTCAGGCCGTTTTGCTCCAGCCACGCAGGGCACTTGGATTGGAAACCTTGGGAGATCTTGCCGATGTCATGCAGGGCTGCCAGCACGGCGACGGTTTCAGGACGTAGGGTAAAAAGCTGGAGCGTCGTTTCTTTGGCTTTAGTAATTTGGAGGGCTACCTGACCGACATTGAGCGTGTGATGGAACACACTGATACCGGGTTGTCCTTCCGGTGTGGTCTTGGCCCAGAAATGAAGGTTCCTTAAGTCATCCATGCAACGGAACTCTAACAGCCTATTAGACTTGGTGCGAAACCTTTCATGGAGCAGCTGGGTAGGCGCCACGTCAGTATTCAATACTTACGCTGGAGCCCCCAAACGAACGCTGTAGTCGCTCGATTAGAACCTCGCTCAAGCGCACCCACCAAGCCTGACCCAAGCGCAGCTTGGCGCTGGCGCAACCGTCGCTGTAGACTAGGGTGACCGGACAAGGTCCTCCGCAATAGGGCTCCAGGGCTTCCTTTAAGCCCTCAAGCGCCGCTCGAGTCAGGGTCCGAGATTCGGTGCGGATCAGGAGCTCTTTGGCAAACGTGCACCTCGCCGCGTCCAGATCCAGGATCACATCTGCGGTGATGTTCAGCGCATCGCTGAACTCATCGAAGGCGACGGTTCCCTCGATCACGACCAATTGATCTTTTCGCAATGCGGCCTCGTACTGGCGCAGAACTTCCTCGTATACGACGACCTCAACTCGGGCTGTATTATCGTCTAGGATGGCAACCACGACTCTCCCGCGACGACCTTTGTTGTTTCGAAGCTGCGCGATCAGCCCCGCTACCCGCCGCGCACCGGGAGTGAGGGCAACTAAAGACGAGCTGACAAGCTTGGACAGCTCTGCCACGTACCGGGTTATGGGATGCCCCGAGAGATAAAGCCCCAGCACTTCTTTCTCTGCGGCCAAGCGCTGTTCCTCGCCCCATTCCCGGTGGGCGGCAGACATCGCGACCACGCTCGGGGAGCGTTCTTCAACCGCCACTGGCCCAAACAAGTCAACTTGGCCGGTGTTTTGGCTGGCTGCTTCCTGCTCGACTGCTCGCAGCACTTCGGGTAAGGACGCCATCAGCGCCCCCCGCCCTTGCCCCAAACAGTCCAGCGCACCCGCGCGTACCAAGGCTTCGACAGCCCTGCGGTTGACCTTTCTGAGATCGATGCGCCGGCAGAAATCCAATAGGTTTCGATACACCCCCTGAACGCGCCCGGCCACAAGGGCCTCGCTCGCTTGCGTGCCTACCCCCTTTATGGCGGCCAGGCCGTAGCGGATCCCATGCTCACCGTTCACGGTAAAGCGCGAACCGCAGGTGTTGATGTCGGGTGGCGACACCGCGATCCCCATCCGCCGGCACTCTTCGATGGAGCTGACAACCTTATCGGTGTTGTCCATGTCGGAGGAGAGCACCGCGGCCATAAAAGCGGACGGATAATGCGCTTTCAGCCACGCCGTCTGGTAGGCAACCAAAGCGTAAGCGGCCGAGTGTGATCTATTGAATCCGTAACCGGCAAACTTTTCCATCAGGTCGAAAATACCCGCCGCCAGATCTTTGTCTACGCCGCGCTGCGTCGCGCCGTCGATAAATACCTGTCTTTGTTTCGCCATCTCTTCGGGTTTCTTCTTCCCCATGGCGCGGCGCAGGAGATCGGCGGCCCCCAAAGTGTAGCCCGCTAACACTTGGGCGATTTGCATCACCTGTTCCTGATAGAGGATGACGCCATAAGTGGGTTTCAGGATCGGCTCTAAGCTCGGGTGAAGGTAACGCACCCGCGCCTTGCCGTGTTTGCGCTCAATGAAATCCTCGACCATGCCGGATTGCAGAGGACCGGGTCTGAACAACGCCACCAGCGCGATCAACTCCTCGAACACATCCGGCTTCAGCCGTTTAACCAGCTCTCGCATACCGCGAGATTCGAGCTGAAACACCGCCGCGGTCTCTCCGCTGCGGATCAGCTCGAAGGTCTTGCGCTCATCCAAGGGAATATGGCGAATGTCGATAGGCTCCTCACCTCGGGGTTGCCGCGTACGATTGACCTCACGTATGGCCCAATCGATGATGGTCAAGGTGCGCAAGCCGAGAAAGTCAAATTTTATCAGGCCGATGGCTTCGACAGCTTCCATGTCGAATTGGGTTATCGAGGTCGCGCTCCCTTGTTCACAATAAAGCGGCATAAAGTCCATCAACGGTCGCGGAGCGATCACCACCCCGCCGGCATGCCTCCCCACATTGCGCGTGAGCCCCTCGAGTTTGTGGGCCAGATCGATCAGATCCCGCACTTCGCCCTCTTTAGCGTAGCGCTCGCGCAGGACGGGTTCCTCCGCCAAGGCACGCTCCAGGGTCATATTCAGATCAAAGGGGATCAACTTGGCGATCTGATCCACGAAACCGTACGGATATCCCAGCACACGACCGACATCCCGAATGACGGCTTTAGCCGCCATGGTTCCATGGGTGATGATTTGCGAGACCCGATCCCTGCC
>JBOIEE010000250.1:0-12081 GCA_050740975.1 Gammaproteobacteria bacterium
CCACGATTCAGTGCGATAGTCTGGGTGCCCACCGTGATCGCGCGGGAATTGAAACCGCCAGGGTGCATCCACAGGTGCGAAACCATGGTCATCGAGCTCCTGGATCGCCGTCGACAGCGTAAGCGGCGGGGGTGCGCGCACAGGTGCTTCGCTCCGTTTCCCCCATACGATCCCAACCAACACGGGAACCGCCAGCAGCCACCAAAACCGTCGTAGATTCATCTCGCAAAAGGCCGTCACCCCGCGTTTGAAGCGGCCCAAAGAAGGCTAGCGAGGGGGACCGCGCTCACCCCTGATAGGTCTTGCGCCGCAAAGCAATGCGGCGGGCGATGCTCTCTACCGCCATCAACAAGGAGTTCGTCAGCGCGGAATTCTTTCCGTAATTGGCGGGCACCAAATTCGAGACGCGGCCATCCTCAATAAATCCCCAGGCTCGGCCCCACCGGGCTCGGTCCTCGCCATCATAAACGCCGATGGCGATCCCGTCGTTTTTCCGAATCAGGGAAAAGCAAGGGATGTCCGTGTAGCCGTCGCCCACGAAGATCATTTGGTTCATGGGTACGCGCAGCTTGTCAGGGGCCACCTTGCGGTTGACCTCAAAGGGTTTGCGACGCGCCTCTTCACCCACGATACCCTTGGCGATGTGAAAAATGTAGCGCGTCTTGTCGGTAAAGCTCACGATGTTGCGAGGAAAGCGGACCTGGCCTCCGTCGCCGTAATCAAAATCGCAGGCCCAAATGTCCGTAAAGTGCTTAGCGATACGGGTAGCAGCCAAGATCTCGCGGATCCCGCTGCTGATCAAATAGAATTCCACCGATGCATTGGGATTGACAGTTTGCGCGTGTTTTATCAAATGCTCAAAGATGCGTGTCGCGCCGTTATAAAGCTGAATGCGCTTACCCCAACGCGCCAATTTTTCCTGGGTGATAGGGCTTGCATCGCCACACCCGTTGGACAGTTCCAGCATCCTATAAAGATAGGCCGGAACGGGATCCCAGCCTTGTTCGATCAGCGCATGCACCCCGTCCCCCCAGAACCATTTCACATCCACCCCTAGGCTGTGGAGAAAGCTGGAGGTGCTGTCCGGCGCTAAGGTATCGTCGAAATCAAAGATGACGGCGATGCTATCTTGCATTAGGATCCATTCCTATGGGTTGGTTCATAACTCGAACCCCGTCCGAAACAACTCGGGATCCAATCCGTGCCGGCGCAATAACTGATAAAACTTGCTGCGTTCGCGCTTTGCCAGTTGCGCCGCGCGGGTGACGTTGCCCTGGGTAGTGCGTAGAAGCTGTATCAGGTACTCACGCTCGAAGTGTTGCCGAGCCTCTGCGAACGATAGAATCTCGCTTGGCCTTTCGCGTAAGGCCGATTGCACCAGGCTGGGTGGGATGATCGGCGTCGTTGCGAGGGCTATCGACTGCTCCACCACGTTGCGCAGTTGGCGCACGTTTCCCGGCCAAGGCGCTTCGACCAGGAGATCCATGGCTTCCGGGGAAAAGGCCTTTACCCGCGGACCTTCTGCGCTCTGGATGGTGGTGAGGAAATGAGCCGCCAACAGAGGGATGTCCTCGCGCCGCTGCCCCAGGGGTGGCATGAACAAGGAGACAACGTTCAAACGATAGTACAGATCGTCCCGGAACTGGCCGGCGGCTATGGCTTCATCCAGGTCTCGATGGGTCGCCGAAATGATGCGGACATCCACGGTTTCGGCCTGTTCGGATCCCACGGGCCGGAATTCGCCCTCCTGCAGCACGCGCAGCAGGTTGGTCTGAAAACTGAGCGGCATGTCGCCGATCTCGTCTAGGAACAACGTTCCCCCATCGGCCGCGAAAAACAAGCCCCGGCGGGTCCGTACGGCACCGGTAAATGAACCGCGGCGATGGCCGAAGAGCTCCGATTCCAGCAAAGTCTCCGGGATTGAGGTGCAGTTGACTGCGATAAAGGGCTTTTCGGCCCGTGGGCTGGAGGCGTGAATAGCGCGCGCGAGCAGCTCTTTTCCGGTCCCACTCTCACCCTGGATCACGACGCTGGCATCGGTCCTGGCAACCAGACGGGTACGGCCCAACAACGCCTCCATGGCGGCGCTTCGGGTCACGATGTGGCGCCGCCAGGAGTCGTCTTCGCCGTCTGTTTGGTCTGCTGTGACCGCACCACTAATGCGCAAACCCTTAGCAACACACGCCAGCAGCGCTTTACTATCAAAGGGCTTTGTCAGGTAGCCAAACACCCCCTCCTGGGTTGCCTGTACCGCGTCGGGAATGGTCCCGTGAGCCGTGAGCACGATGACCGGGAGCGTGGGGTAGCGCTCGTGCACGAGCTTAAAAAGCGCCATCCCGTCCATTCCGTCCATGCGCAGATCGGTGATCACCAACTGCGGCTGAAACGTTTCCAGCCGCGCCAGCGCCTTGTACCCACTGTCTACGGCATCGACGGTATACCCTGCGGCGCTCAGACGGATCTTGAGCAGACGCAATAGTCCGAGGTCATCATCGACCAGCAGGAGCCTGGATTCGCTCGACATCGTTCGGGGGGACCTCCAAGGGTTTTGCGCGGTCGTTTATTTTTTGTTCGATACGCTTTAGGGCGTCTAATTGTCCCTGTAATCGCTTGGTTTGTTCTCGTTCTTTGGCGAGTTCCAGGATTACCGTTTCATTGGTGCGTTCGACGTCGGCGCAGTTTCGGCGTTCTACGGACCCCATTGCTTGCGAACGTCGGTTCCGCGCCTGAGTTTGCACCCGGTCGCTCAGTAGGGTACGCAAAAAATTCAGCCCCGCCTCATCTCCGTCTGTGAGCGCATGTGTCGACGCCAGCAATTCCATGGCGTGAGCGTCGTCACCAACGGGCGTGTCTGCTCGCATGAGCAGCAAGGCCAACTGCAGCCGTTGCCCGATATTCTCGTCCGCTTTGGATTTAAGTCGGGCCACTTCTTGCTTTTTCTGGTCATCGGGCCACTGGCTGACTTGCTCGACATAGAGCAGGGCGGATATCAGCGGTGAATGAACGGCTACTTTACTGGTGCGCTCAGGGGGCGTGCTGACCCGCGCCGGTGGTAAGCTTTGGCAGGCGCTCAAAAAGACCGCCATCGCTATGAGGTGGCGCCAATGTGGGTAAGGATTTATCAACAGATTCATGACGCGCGTTTGGTTCGCTCGGTTTTGACTACCGGAGGGCAATTCCTTGGCACAAGCGGTTCCCAACGAATCGCTAAGCTACCACGACTCGGGGCAAGGTGACGCGAAAACAGGCGCCGCTCTGTTTTTCCACGACTTCAATCGTTCCAGAATGTGCTTTTACATACTCTTGGGAGATGGCCAACCCTAAGCCCGTGCCTTTGACATACCCGCTTTCGATGGCCTGCCCATGGAAAAATGGTTCAAACACCCGTTTCCGCTCACCGGGATCGATCCCAGGCCCCTGATCCAAAACTTCGAGATCAATACGGTTCTTATGCTTGCGCAGCGTTACGCTTATTTTTCCATGAAGCGGTGAGTATTTGATCGCATTGGAGAAAAGATTGTCCAAAACGACACCAAGTTTTTCCGCATCACCGTTAATGTGCAGCGGCTCCAAATCCGTCTCCACCGCCAGTTCTTTTGCCTGCAGCGTGAGCTTGTGCTCGTCTAGGGTTTGATGGATCAGTTGGTGCAGCGAAACCGGCTGTGACGAAAGCTTGGTTGCATTATTGCCCGCGACGCGATTGAAGCGCAGCAAGTTTTCGATTCGGTCTTGGAGCTGGAGGCAGTTCTTATACAGAATCTCCGCGATTTCGGTTTGGTCTTTATTTAAACGGCCGACGACTTCCTCCCGCAGCAGTTGTGAGCCCTCGCGTAATGCGGCCAAAGGGGTCTTCAGATCGTGGGAAACATGGCGCAGAAATTTGGTTTTCTGATAATCGAGCTCGAGTAAACGCAGGCGCAGCCAGTCCAGGTGTTTGCCCACTTCCTCCAGATCCTTGGGGCCCTTAACCTGAATGGGCGAGGAGAACTCACCTCGGCCGAGGCGGTGAATAGCACCTTCTATTTGCTCAACCGATTTTGCGATAAATAGTGAACCCAGGAGTGCGAGTAACAGCACTGTCGGTATCAACGCAGACGCTTGCAAGATCAAGCTGTGTTGCACCTGCGCGGCGGCCTGGCTCATTTTATCAGTACCATCAACGACCCATGCCCTGCTCTCACTTAAAAGCGAGTTTGCCAACTCGCTCGTTTTGGCAAACCGGGTCAAAGCCTGCTGCACCGTTTCCCGGTACCCCGGGCGATGGCGAAACGCCTGATATATCTTCGTTTCTTCTGTGATCAACTCCGCAAGTAGTTTTCGTTGCGAGGCACTGAGATCGAGTGCAGAAAGGCCATCTACCGAAGCTCGGAATTGTGTTCTGCGCTTTAAGTAACCCTCATACAGGCTTCGGTCTCCGAGCAGCTGGTATTGCCGTGCGTTGCGTTCCATAGCGGTAACCTCTTCGGTGAGGATACGTCCAGATTCGACAATTCGAGCGGCCTCAAATACCGCTTGTCGACCCTGTAATGAAAGCCGACCAACGGAAACCGTCGCGCTAATGAGTGCAAAAATGAGTGGTAAAACGACCAGGGAGAAGCTGATCAGAAGAATGTGTAGGACGGAAGCTGGGCGGTAAGCCTTCACCGGTTTAGCTCATCGGTTTGAACAGGGGACAAACCGAATCTTACCGCAAAAACGGGCACCCGAGCAGGTCACAGCCCTTTTGGCGTGGTAGCCTTAAGGTCCCTCTTTGCGCTCGGACCACCACGCCCTCAAGGGTCGATCTGCTAATCGTCCTCAGGGGGAAATACCTCAACACTTGTGCCAATTCTGGAGCACGTCAACAAAAACTATAGCAAACAATCAGATGAGAATATTATCTTTGGTTCCCGTTTGGCAGAGGCCCAAACCGACGTGGCTAATCAAACACAGTTATTCTCGGCGATGTTGATAACTTTTTGAACGGCTGAATTATTCGTGCTGTGTCCGGATAGCCACGGGTGTAGCCTGCTGTTTCGTATAGGGAGCAAACGGCGCACAATATAATATTAGAAATAAATCAGTACTTGGGGCCAGTTAGTGACAACGGCCACTTCCTTATTTGAGCTGATCGGCGATCTCGTCTTGCGGCACTCACCGAGTGGTGTCGAGGGTGAGGTGGATGGCTTGTTGAAAGGACGTTTCGATGCTCTTGGCCTGGAGAGCGCCATCGATGCCGCCGGGAATCTCGTTGCTAAAATCCCGGGGCAGGGTGGAGGTCGCCTCGCGATCACGGCGCACAAGGATGAAATTGGCGCCATAGTCACCGAGGTGCAATCCGAGGGACGTGTGCGAGTCCGAAAATTGGGTGGCGCTTTTCCTTGGGTGTATGGCGAGGGGGTGGTCGATCTCTTGGGCGATCACGCTTGCGTGAGCGGGATTCTGTGTTTCGGCTCACGGCATGTATCCCACCTCTCCGCGCAAAAAGCGCAGCAGGATGATGCTCCTCTACGCTGGCCAGATACCTGGGTCGAGACCAAGTGCAGCGAGACCGAGTTGGCAGCCGCCGGTATTCGCCCTGGAACGCGGATGGTTGTCGGCAAGCACCGCAAGGCACCGTTTCGGCTGAAAGATCACATCGCGAGTTACACGCTTGATAACAAAGCCTCCCTGGCCATTTTGTTGGAGCTCGCGCAGCGACTCCAGGATCCCGTGCCGGATGTGTATCTGCTGGCGTCGGCGAAAGAGGAAGTGGGTGCCATGGGGGCCATGTACTTCAGTCAGCGCGAGGCGTTGGATGCGCTCATCGCTCTGGAGATCTGTCCCATCGCGCCTGAGTACCCAATCAAGGATGGGCCAGCGCCTGTGTTGCTGTCAGAAGATGGCTATGGTTTGTACGACGAATCCCTGAACGCGGCGCTCCGCCAGGCGGCGGCAAACCGCGATATCCCCTTGCAGCTTGCGGTGATCAGCGGATTTGGCAGTGACGGCTCGATTGCGATGAAGTACGGGCATGTACCGCGCGCGGCTTGTTTGGGGTTCGCGACTCAAAACACTCACGGCTACGAGATCGCGCATTTGGGAGCCATCGCGAACTGCATCGAGGTGTTGGAGGCCTTTTGCACCGCAGGGCCTATTGGATGATTCATTGTTCATATACTAGTGGTCTGTCTACTTCAATCTGATGAATACAGGGTTTCTGAAGCAGGCACGTGGATACTCACTCAAGTCGTCATTGGGTACAGGGAATGTACGCAATCCAGCACCATGGAAGGCATCCCTGCATCTGGATTCCGGCTAATCCATGGCCGGAATGACGACCTAAGGCATACACGCATCCATCGTTAGAAAGTTGACAGACCATATCGTCCGAAGGGGTCGCGTCAAATCGGCGCCGATCCTAGCACGCCGCGGTGGTGCTACCGAGTCGGCTCCGGTCGGGTCCGCGCGCCGGCTTAGAACGCCTTGCGGACGCTAACCCAGATCTCCGTCGAGCTGTAGTTGAAAGCGACCGCGCTGCTCTGGTCCCGGAGCCAGAGGATCTCGGGCTGCAGCGACCAGCTCCTCGCGAACTCTCAGACCAGGCCGCCGCCAACCTCGTACTCATTGTCCTTGCGCCGCAGGATGACGCCCTCATCGAGCGCATCGGGATGAAAATGGACAGCGTCCGTGTTGAACACGTCGCGTTCATACCAGGCGAAGATGAAGCCCCCCAATCGTTCGGTGAAGGTGTAGTCCAGCTCGGCCGTGGCGCCGTAGATCGCGGACTCGCCGTCGGGCCGGCTCGTCGCGTAGTTGTAGCCCCCGTGCGCGGTGAGGGAGAAGCTCGCACGCCCGTCGAGAAGCGACCGGATTCAGCTGGCGGTGGCTTCGGCGGTGGTGCGGCTTCGGTCGCCCAGCCGGCCCTCCGGATACCTGCGCCGCCGGACCTCGGCGCCGAGCGTGAACTGGTTGTCCTCGTCGAACCGGTAGCGGTAATTCGTGAAGATCCCGTAGTCGTTGCGGTAGATGCTGTCGCCGCGATAGCTCAACCGGCCCCTGCCGCCGACGGCGAGGTTGTGCTCGCCGAACGCCCGGCTCACTGCGGTGCGCCAGCGCCAGTCGGAGTCGTTCCGGATGTCGTCTTTGTCGTGGTAGCTAAAGCGGTAGTCCAGGCTGGCGTCGAGCGAGTAGTTGTCCGAGAGCTCGTAGTTCAGCCCCCCGCCCACGCGGGCGTTGTAGAAGGTGTTGCGGCGATCGCCGCCGCCGAACGCCTCGGTGCCGCGGGTCGAGTTCACCCGGTAGTAGCCGATGCCGAGCTCGGCGTAGCCGAAGCCGGTCAGGCGCCTGTCCTCGTCCAGGTACTGCCGCGCC
Organism: Gammaproteobacteria bacterium; assembly: GCA_050740975.1. Lineage (GTDB taxonomy): Bacteria > Pseudomonadota > Gammaproteobacteria > JBOHHR01 > JBOHHR01 > JBOHHR01. The sequence continues at coordinate 7,333 of JBOIEE010000250.1, forward strand.
GCCTGGTCGTAGGTCTCGACCTGCGTGAGGAGGTCCGGCGGCAGGTTGTCGAATTGCAGCACCGTCTCGAACTCGATCTTCGCTTCCGCGTATCGACCGAGCGCTAAGTACGCGCGGCCGAGCCCGAGATGGGCGGCGACCGAACCCGGCCGAGCCGCGAGGCTTCGCTCGAAGAGCGCTTTTGCCTTGTCCGGGCGCTTGCTGCCGAGCGCGCGGCGCGGCCGAGCAGATAGGTGAAGCTGGGATCGTCCCTGCGCGCGTCCTCGAACGGCGCGAGCAGGTCGTAGGCCTCCTGGTACTTGCCCTCGCGCACCCGCTGCTCGGCGCGGGCGAGGTCGGGTTCGGCGGCCGCGGCGACCCCGGCGAGCGCGAGCGCCAAGGCGACGACGAGTGCCCCAACACATGACCATCGGCGCAGCAACGCGTTGCGCCGGCACGCACGGCTCGCGATCATGCTCGTCCCCCTTTCTGCCGTGCGCCGTTGCGGTGGTTCGCCGCCGAGGCGCAACGGGTCGGCCAACCCAACGATGCGAGGCCCCGAAGAGGGCGACATGAAGACAGTCGAATGATCTCTTAGGCGGGCATCGCCAAACGCCTGCGACGTCCTTTCGGACGTATTGATACTATGTTCCCCGTCCGGTTAAACTGCAAGCGGCCACTGTACCTGGGTTACGCGGGCGTAGAAGCAAGCGAGAAACGCGGAATCGTCGTCAAAGGGGGGACGTTGAGTACACAGTCGGTCCAGAAGCTTTCACTCTTCGCGCTAACCGCCATGGTGGTGGGGTCCATGGTGGGCTCGGGAATTTTCTCCCTGCCGCGCACCTTCGGCATCGCAACCGGACCCTTCGGCGTCGTTCATCTGCCCTGGGTGGTATGCTCATCAAGTATGGGGACACCATCCCCGTCATACCCATTACAGTCCCCATGTCATCCCGCATGTCATCATCAGGGCTGAAGCCGCCCATTCTCGCGCTGGCGTTGCTCCGTCCGGCTGCTCGGGCTCCGCCGCGTCACCGTCGGCCACAGCGGGCGCCACCTCCGCCCAGTCGCCGCAGGCTCAGGTCGAGGAGAAGCCGCTTCCTCCGCTGCCGTACGAATCCGCCCTTCCCGAATCGGTGCTCGAGCTGATCGATCGACCGTTCACCGGCGATCTCGACGAGATGGGGAGGCGCCGCATGATCCGGGTCGGCGTCACCTTCAACCGCACCCACTACTTCGTGGACCAGGGAACGCAGCGAGGGCTGTCCTTCGCGTACTTGAAGGAGTTCGAAAACAGGCTCAACACGGCGCGCAGAACCCGGAATTTTCGAATCCACGTGGTCTTCGTGCCGATGCAGCGCGACAGGCTGCTGCCCGCCCTCGTGGAAGGACGCCTGGATGCCGTTGCGGCGCAGCTGACCATCACGCCTGAGCGCCGGGAGATCGTGGATTTCTCGATTCCTCTCCAGCGGAACGTCAGCGAGGTCGTGGTAACCGCCCCGGATGTGCCGGAGGTGAAGTCGGCCGAGGATCTGTCCGGGCAGGAGGTCTTCGTCAGGCCGTCGAGCAGCTATTACAAGAGCCTGCGTGCGCTCAACGCGAAGCTCGAGGCCCAGGGGCGCACGCCGGTCATGATCGTGGAGGCTCCCGAGACTCTCGAAGACGACGACCTGCTCGAGATGGTGAATGCCGGTCTCGTCGACATGACCGTCGTGGATGACTATCTGGCCGAGTTCTGGTCGCAGATCTTCACGGACATGACCGTGCACAGGACGGCGACGCTGCGGACGGGCGGCGATCTGGCCGTGGCCTTCCGGAAGAACAGTCCGAAACTGGCCGCGGAGGCCAACGCGTTCATCCGCAGCCATAGGATGGGGACTAAATTCGGCAACATTATTGCCCAACGCTACCTACAAAATATCCAGTTCGCCACGGGCGCAACGAGGGGCGGGGACCGTGAGAAGTTCCTAAGCGTGATGGGGCTGTTCCGCAAGTATGGTGAGCTGTTCGGTTAGACCTAGCGGTCTGTTGCGAAGCACTACGCTAAAAGCCCTGTTTAGACCCAGCTTGCACTCCTTGTTGAAAGGCGCGTTCCTCTGCTTTCTTGTGTCTATCCATCACAAAACCCCCGACCAACCCCGTCGCGGCACCGATCCCGGCCCCAAGCGCTGCATTGCCCGCGAGGGCCCCGATCGCGGCCCCCGCGGCCGTGCCTCCGACCGCACCCGTCATGGTCCGCTGTTGGGTGTCGGTCATACCCGCGCAGCCCACCAGGGTCCCGGTGAGCAGTATCATCATCGAACACAGTGCACGTCTCATCTTCTTCACCTCGCATTCATCGCAATAATTTGAGACTCCCATGCCGCCTCCTTGTTCTCAAACAGCGCGTTTCCTGGCAACCCCTTGTCTTAGCGGCCACAGGGCCATTGCTCGGCGGCGAATCTGAACAGGGCATCGACCGCATCCTCTGCCTGGTACTGGGGATGAGATTGAGCCCACGACACAAACAACCGCACCACCTCGTTGCGCGATGGCGTTGGATTGGGCAGGCACACAAACGGCTCTTTGCCCGCCCCCGGCACCGCTTTGCGGTAGTAATGATAGGCCCCCACCAGGTAGCCGTGGCAGAAATGAATGGCTGACTGGTACAAGGGCTCATCGGGGGTGACGGCGCAGACGTCGACCAGATCTTCCGCCTTTCGGATCACAAAATCCTCCTGCACCACCGCGCCCGCCGCCAGCGGATAAGCCATCGACCACCCCACCAGCGCCAACACAAAATAGGCATCTGTGATTTTCATTGCTCTCGACTCTCCTCCACGGGTTATGCGTTACGCCGAACCGCTGCCTCCGGAGGCGGTTCAAACGGCAGACCTAAAAAGGCTTCGCTAGGGGGACCAGGGAAGCGATCTTGGCTCTGAGGATGCGATTTAGCTGTCGGTCGACCTGATAGAACTTCGCCGCCCGCGGCGCGCCGATCGCCCCAGCGAACCTCGGGAAAAACCGCGTCATCAGATCGAGCTCCTTTTCCTCATTCGCGATCGCTTTGCCGACAAGCTCCTTTGCCGTCTTCTCATCGACCGCGTTCATGATCTTGAAGTACCGCTGGATCAGTGCCTTGAGCTCATCGTTGTTGAGCGTGAGCTGCCCCGCGTAGGCGTTGTAGACCGGCCAGAACTTCTCCGCCTCCGCGTCGCTGAACTGCATAGTGTCTTTGATGATCCGCGCCTTATCCAGCCGGATCTCGGCGCGTAGCAGGTCCGCCTCATCGTCGGTGTCCGCGCCGTAGACCGGCAAAAACAGGATCGAGGCCAAGAAGCTCACGGCAGCAGAATAACGTAGGATGTGCCTCATGGTTGGCTCCTTTCTAAATTGATCTTATTTGATGATTTGATGGGGTAGAAATCCGCTTCCTTTTGTGGCGGCGACTCTTCCGCTAACCCGGAGCATGCTAACAGTAGAGAATAAGAATTTCAAACGCACCTTTTTCCCATCATGAGCTGTCAATCGCGTGAGATCGGTGGGGCGCTGCCCCGGTGGAATATGGCGCGATGCTCTGGTTCCGGTAGTTGGTTTCCGACGCGGAAGCGTACACTTCCGGCGTTGAGCGAAAGTATTCGGCCGGCGAACCGGGACAACCCACTGGGAATGAACTGCCACTCGGCGTCAACGGTCGCACCGTCTTCGACCTGATACCGTCTCCGACTTGACAACAGATCCCGGGTTCGAGAGCCTCGGCCCTCAATGCGACTGCGTGAGTTCACCCCGACGATGCAGAGCCTGACCATGGCAACCGCCTGGTTGAGGAGCCGGTTCTGGGGGAACGTCACGCGTAGCGCTGAACAAAACGCGGCTGAACAAAACATAAGGAGGAGCATGTCATGGCTACGCTGGTGGTGATCGAGTACGACGATCTGTACAAGGCGGAGGAAATCCGCCTCAAGATGCACAAGATGCGGAAGGAATACCTCATTGACCTAGAGGACGCCGTCGTGGCCGTGAAGAACCACGAGGGGAAGGTCAAGCTGGGCACGACGGTCAGCCTGACGGCCCACGGCGCGGTGGCCGGGGGCTTCTGGGAAGCCCTGGTCGGCCTGATCTTCCTGAATCCGATTCTGGGCATCGCGGTGGGGGCGACGGCCGGGGCGGTATCCGGAGCCCTCACCGATGTGGGCATCAATGACCGCTTCATGAAGGAACTCGCCGCCGGCATGCCACCAGGGAGTTCCGCGCTGTTCGTCCTCGCCAGGACGGCCACGCCGGACCGAGTGCTCGAGGAGTTGAAGGGGACGGGAGGCAAGGTGCTGAAGACGAATCTCAAGCACGAGGACGAGGCCAAGCTCCAGGCGGCCCTGAGCGCATCCAGGCAGAAGGCTTGAACCCGCGGCGGCCGCAGCATGACCCAGAGCGAAACGACGAACGCATCCGGCATTGGGTGGAGGTGGTTTGGAGCCCGGCTGATCTGTGCTCGATGAAGCCTGCCTGACGGCGAGGGGGCCCGCGTCCGCGGGCTCCCACGGGTGACAACATCGGGGCGCTGGTGAGCCGGCAGGACGTCTCACCTCCTGTCACCCCGCTCCACCAGCGTTTGGCTGCCCGCCAGCCCCCTTGCAACCGCTTCTCAAGCCCGGCAAGCCAACCCACAAGGCAAATTTGTTCTCCGCCCGCCCAGTCAAGCATAGGTAGGGGCGCACGTGTTTTTTGTCATCCGCAGGTAGTCGAAGACCAAGCGCACGTTGCGGGTGAGTTCGCGCATCTTCTGCGCCACGC
>JBOIEE010000251.1:0-10857 GCA_050740975.1 Gammaproteobacteria bacterium
ACGCTTATGAAGAATATGGCGAGAAGTTTGTGGAGCAGTTCAACGGAATGTTCGCGTTTGCGCTTCATGATTCGGTGGGGAAAAAGCTGATCCTTGCGCGGGATCACATCGGTATTAAACCGCTGTATTACGCGGTGGCCAATGGTCACCTCATTTGGGGCTCGGAGATAAAGGCGTTGCTCGCGAGCGGGTTATTGGAGAAAGAACTGGATATAAATGCCCTAGGGGAATTTTTGGCTTGGGAGTATGTTCCTGGGAAACGAACGCTATTTACCAACGTGCGCAAACTGGAGCCGGGCCACCTTATGGTGTTCAACCTCACGTCAGGCGAATACCGCATTAGCATGTATTGGGATATCCCGGATGATAGAGAACGTCGGAAGGTACCTGATGGTGAATGGACCGCGCTTGTGGAGGATAAGATCAGCCAGTGCGTGCGGCGGCAACTGGTGAGTGATGTTCCTCTCGGGGCCTTTTTATCCGGCGGTGTAGATTCGTCTTTGGTGGTAGCCTCAATGGGTGAGGCGAAGACCTTCAGTATCGGATTCACGGATCCGTCCTACAATGAGCTGAGTTATGCTCGCCGGGTTGCCGCCCACCTTGGTGTGCAGCATAGCTACGAGATAATCGAGCCGTATGTAGTGGATCTATTCGAAAGGCTCATGCATTTCATGGACGATCCGATAGGCGATTTTTCGATATTTCCCACTTTTTTAATATCTGAGCTGGCCCGCCAGGAAGTGACCGTGGCGCTGAGCGGTGATGGAGGCGATGAGCTTTTCGGAGGTTATGAGACGTACGTCGCAGACCAAAGAGCGAGGTATTACCGTTATATCCCCACCGTGCTTAGGAGAAACTTGCTAGAGCCGTGGATACGTTCTCTGAGGCCTCGACCTGAGAAGAAAGGAGCAGTGAACAAACTAAAACGCTTTATGGAAGGGCTCGAGCAGCCATCAACGTTAGCGCATACGCGATGGCGCGTCTTTGCCGGAGAAGCCGTCAGAAGATGTCTATTCAACGATGACGCCCTAGAGGAAATTACAGTTCCAGTGGAGGATCACATTGCCAGACTCTATGCACAGGCCGGGGACAGGGAGATGCTGAACCGTAGCTTGTACGTGGATGTAAAAAGCTATTTGGTTGACAACTGCTTGGTCAAGGTTGACCGCATGTCCATGGCCACGTCTCTGGAAACCAGGGTACCTCTGCTCGATCGAGAGTTGGTGGAACTATCCTTCAGAGTACCGTGCCATCTTAAGGTTAACGGCGGCGCAACAAAGGTATTGCTGAAACAGATCGCTGAACGCCATGTCCCGAGGGACTGCGTATACCGGCCAAAGGAAGGATTTAGTATTCCCATTAAGAATTGGTTGGGAAGTCAGTTTCGCCATGTACTGGAGAATGCGCTCAACCCGGAGCGGATCCGTAATGAGGGTCTGTTTAAGCGTGAGACGATAGCGCGCCTTAAAGAAGAACACTTGTCAGGAAGAGCAAACCACAGCCATATCCTTTGGTCATTGATCGTGTTTCAATCGTGGCGCAGCATGTGGTATGAGGGCTAAGCTTTGGCTAGTGTACTTGTAACGGGAGCGAGTGGCTTTACTGGAACCGCGCTTTGCCGTCGGCTAACGGCTGAAGGACAACAGGTCGTCGCATTTGTCAGGCAGACCAGTAATACCCAAGTATTGCAAGAGATGGGCGTGGAATGCCGCGTAGTTGACATCAAAGATCGCCATGACGTGCAAAGACATTTCGATGGCATTGAGCATGTCTTCCACATCGCAGCCGCATATCGGGCGGAACATGCTGATGTTGACGAGTTCCGTTTGGTTAACGTCGAGGCGACACGAAACCTATTGGAAGCGGCCAAGACCACCGGTGTGAAAAGGTTTGTTCATTGCTCGACGGTGGGTGTGCAAGGTGAGATCGAGAAGCCACCGGCGAGTGAGACATACCGAACCAAACCGAATGATCATTACCAGGAATCCAAGCTGGACGGGGAAAAGCTGGCGTTGCAGTATTTCCGTAATGGCTTGCCGGGTGCTGTCGTGCGACCCGTGGGGATCTATGGCCCGGGAGACACGAGATTCTTGAAGCTGTTCAAAGCCGTGAGCAAGAATCGCTTCGTGATGATCGGTAGTGGTAACACCCTTTATCATATGACATACATCGATGATCTAATCGATGGCTTCCTCTTGGTGGGAACAAGGGAAGACGCGATGGCCCAGGTGTTCACGATCGCGGGTGAACGCTACACCACCATACGAGAGCTTGCAAACCTAGTAGCGGACGTTCTAAACAAACCACATCCAAGGCTACAAGTGCCGTTCTGGCCTGTTTACTGGGCGTCGGTGGTGTGCGATAAAGTCTGTCGGTTTGTGGGTGTTAATCCACCACTCTACCCGCGTCGTGTGGAATTCTTTCAGTTGGATAGGGCCTTTTCCATTGAGAAAGCAAAGCAAGTTCTAGGATACAGACCTAATGTTAGCTTGGTAGAAGGTTTGCGGCGAACCGCGAAGTGGTATCAGGAACAGGGGCTTGTTTGACCCCTATGATCGATAGAGAGCCGGCTCGAGCCGCCCGCGCAAGCTACGATCTGATCATCGTTGGTGGCGGTATCTATGGATCGATGCTCTTGCTGGAGTCAGCGCGCCGCGGGCTACGCGGTCTGTTAATCGAGAAAAAGGATTTCGGTTCGGGTACAAGCTTTAACAGCTTGCGAATTATTCATGGCGGGATGCGTTATCTGCAAGCGTTCGATCTCCCGAGATTTTTCGAATCCGTGCGCGAGCGCCGTTGGTATATGCAAGTTTTCCCTCAGCTCGTGAAGCCACTACCATGTTTAATGCCGCTATACGGTGAGGGCTTGCGCCGAAAATCCGTATTCAGGTTGGCATTGATCGTGAACGATGCCCTGTCCGCATCGAGAAACAAGGGGGTACGCAGGGATCAAAAGCTTCCGGCCGGCATGATCATCAGCAGGGAAGACGCACTGCGGCGTTTTCCCATGCTCGATTCAGCAGGCATGCAAGGAGCGGCAGTATGGTATGACGGTTGTCTGCCGGACTCGCAGCGGCTTCTGATTGAGGTGTTGCGGTGGTCGTGTGACCTCGGTAGCACGGCGTTGAACTATATGGAAGGTACGCAGTTGGTCAGGGTAGGTGATGTGATAACGGGCGTCGTAGCCAGGGACAATGTTACCGGACAGGATCACGAATATAGCGTAGGGGTCGTCATCAACGCCGCGGGGCCTTGGTGTAACGACGTCGTGAAGAGATTTGGCTGCGACCAGCCTAATATCTTTCATTCCCTGGCGTGGAATATACTACTCGACTGCGAGCCGAGGACGGAATATGCAGTCGCTGTGACGCCGCGCCGCAGAGCGGCACAAACGTACTTCGTTCATCCCTGGAAAGGCATGATGTTAGCCGGCACGGGCCATGCTCCCTGGCACGGTGGTGCAGATGATCCCGCGCCCACCCGAGAAATGATCGATCGCTTCCTCTCCGATCTAAATGCGGCTCTCCCGAAACTCAATATTGGCCGCCGGAACATCCTACACATTTTTTCTGGGTTACTACCGGCAAGAGGCCCGGGAAGCGCACAGTTAACAAGCCGGCCTGTCTTTGTTGACCACGGGGAACAAGGTGGCCCCCATGGGATATACAGCGTTTCGGGTATCAAGTTCACGACCGCGCGCGCCGTCGCGCATAGACTACTCAAACGAATCTTCCCGCGGCACCAACCAAGCGATATATATAAGGCGCCTCGTAAGATCAGGGAGGGCAAGGTATCGTATGATTTGAACGAGTCGCCTGCTGGCGATTTAGAGTGGGAAGAGCGTCTTCGGGGCATAATCGAAGAAGAATCGGTGCAGCATCTGGATGATCTTATCTTTCGGCGCACCGGTATTGGGGATAATCCGGGTAGAGCGCACAGCGTGTCGCGCCGTCTATGTAGTCTTTTCAATTGGGATCAGGCGCGTTGTGAGGCGGAGCGGGACCGCATTGGGAGGTGCATCGATGGGATCCGTTTTGATGATGAAGTAGCTTTTTAGAAACCGATCTGGATTGCGTGCAATAACAAGAACAACAAGTACCCAAATCCAGGTCATCGATACAATTACACCCCGGGAAGTTGATAGCCTCAGTTGATAACCTTGGCGATGGTGTATTCCTTTATTTGTTTGGCATGGGTAAAGATTATGATTTCGCCGATTAATCCAATCGCTAGAGCTTGTATCCCCAGGATCATTGCGAGCGAGCTTAAGAGCAGGGCAGGTCTGTTTGCCAAGGCGACCCCGGCGAATATACGTTCACCGATCACATATAAAGTCAGGATCAAACCCAGCATAAATACCCCTCCACCGATCAGTCCAAAGAAGCGTAACGGTCGTTTGGTGAATCGGGTAAGAAAAAACACGGTCAGAAATTCAAGCGGGCGTTGAAAATAAATGCCCGGGCGGTAGGCTTTTTGGCTGTGCTTGGTGAGGGCTTGGGCTATATTGACTTCACTGACTCTGAAGCCGCGCTGATGGGCTAATACTGGCAAGAAACGATATTGATCGCCATAGACACTGATCTCGGAAATCACCTCTCGTTTGAAAGCCCTGACACCGCACCCGATGTCATGCAGTGGAAGAGAGAACACTTTGCGTAGGATCCAGTTAAAAAACGCTGAGGACATTTGGTTTAGTAAAGGGTCACTGCGCGGATACCGCCTCGCGACAACCACATCATGGCTGCTTAGCTTTTCAACGACTGTCGCGAGCCCTTCAACCGCCGTCTGTTGATACGCGGGTAGCGTCAGGATCAATTCCCCGTGTGAGTTTTCGAAACCGACGTTTAGGGCCGTGGATTCACCGTACTTGCGAGCGAGCTGAATGATAGTAAGCCTCTCACCCTGTTGCTGAAGAGCACGGAGTTCTGCGAGGACCTCCGGATATTCCCCATCTAAGACGTAAACGATCTCGAAACTTAGGCCAGTCAAGGTAAGGCCGCGCTTGTATTCCCGAGAAACAGTTGCAACGCCATCGTAATATCGGTCCACGACCGGGATAATTACCGACAAATCACAAGAAATAGCCATCTTAGCTAAAGCGATTGCTGTCGGGAGGCATAGAATGTACAGCCACCTTTAAAAAGCTTCTCGGCGTTACGTCGCCCGTCCGAAGAATAAGCTCGCCAAGGACACCCCAAAACAATAGAATGATCGCAAGAGAAGCATACAGTATGGACAGGCTGAAGAACACAACGCTCGATTCATTGTTCCAAACGCCCGCCAAGAGCGAAACGCTGCTGATTAACCAGGCAACTGCGCTCATATAAGCGAATCCGACGAGGGGCTTGAAGGCGAAAGAAAGAATTGCCTTTACGGTGATCAAATCAAGCAACACCTTGTAGATTCGGGAAAGATTGTACTTTGAGCTTCCGGATCGCCGCGCGTGATGGTTCACCTTTATCTCTGCTATGCTAGACCCCGCGAGCGAGCACATCGCGGGAATGAATCGATGCATCTCGGCGTACAGCGGTATGCCTTTAATGACATCGCCTCGGTAGGCTTTGAGCGAACATCCGTTGTCTTTAATCGGCACGCCGGTGATTTTTCGGATCAACCAGTTTGCCACCAAAGAAGGAAGCCGCCGTGTGATCACCTTGTCTCGGCGCTTATGTCGCCATCCGACCACGATATCGTGACCTTGGTTTATCTGCTCGATGAACAAGGGTATATCATTGGGGTCATTTTGGAGGTCACCGTCCATGGTAACCAAGATCTTGCCGCGCGCGTGTTCTATTCCTGCAACCATGGCCGGAGTTTGGCCATAATTGCGCCGAAAAGACAGGATCCGCAGGCGGCGATCGTTCTCAGCGAGCTTTCTTGCTCGAAGCACGGTATCATCGCGGCTCCCGTCATCGACGAAAAGAATTTCGTAACACAGGTTCAAAGGATCCACAGCACTTACGATCGCGTGGTATAGCGGTGCCACGCTGTCTTCCTCATTGTATAGGGGCACGACGATGGAAAGCTGAATTTTTCCCTCTCCCGCAACAGCGCCGAGTTCTAATAGATTTGACTGAAGGCGAATCACAGGGTCTCCATAATCAACGCCGCAAAAATATTAGTATAAATCAAAAGGCGGAACCGGCGACCAACACTGTGATCCTCTCGCAATTTTGCGAAGGCCAGGGGGAACCATTAGCCTATATTGTTGGGTGCGGAAGAACATAGAGGAAGCAATGTGGCGAAGACTCCTGAACTTTTTAAGCCGATGTTTTATCCTATGGCAGCGATAATCATCCATTAGTTCGATAGTGCGACACATAAATTGACGGATCAAGCCAGCCTTTTCGTTGCCCTCGTTCTTGCGTTTGCTCTCAGCATCGCGGTAATCCCAATTTTGTGGCACCTCGCTCCCAGACTGCGTCTTCTAGACCACCCGGGTGAGCGCAAGATACACACCAGACCAATACCGCGCGCCGGAGGATGGGGTGTCTTTTTCGGGGCCTTGTTACCCATTTTGATGTTGTTCGACCTCGATCCGGTATCACTTTCCTATCTTGGTGGATCTGTAGTGGTTTTTGTATTCGGCGTCTGGGACGATGCCAGGAACGTAGGGCACCGAGCTAAGTTTATTGGCCAGTTTCTCGCCGTCGCGATGGTGGTTTTTTATGGTGACTTATGGATAGCCAAGGCCCCAGTGATCGGAACCGTCCCGGCGTGGATCGGAAAGCCATTTACCTTTTTCGCGATTATCGGAATGATAAACGCCCTAAACACGTCGGATGGGCTGGATGGACTCGCGGCGGGGGAGTCTTTGTTAAGCTTACTCATGATAGCCGTGCTTTCCTATATCGCGGGCAGCGTGTTCGCCGTTGCGATATCCACCGCAATAATCGGAAGCATACTGGGCTTTCTTCGGTACAACACCTATCCAGCCCAAGTGTTTTTGGGAGATTCCGGAAGTCAGTTTCTGGGCTTCACGCTCGGTTTTCTAGCCGTCTTGCTGACCCAACAAGTTGACCCGTCAATTAGTCCTGCGGCGACTTTGTTATTTCTTGGACTGCCGATCGTGGATATCATCGCCGCAATGTTTATTCGTGCAAAAAACGGAAAAAAAATGTTTGTTGCGGACCGAAATCACATCCACCATCGGTTGCTGGCCCTGGGATTCGATCACCACGAAACAGTTGTCATTATCTATCTAATGCAATCGCTGCTGGTAATAAGCACCGTGTTTCTCAGATTCGCCAATGACATGCTAATCATCGGTTTCTATACCGGGATCTCCATTCTCATATTTTCCTTGTTGACAAACGCCGAAAGGACACATTGGCATATGGATCATCGCGTAAAGCCCTCGAGGATTGGGGTAATGAGCCTAGCGATACAGAATAACGACAAAATAGGATGGACATCATTTGTGGTAGTCATGGTTGCTGTGCCCGTTTATATGCTTATTGGCAGCTTAGGAGTTGCTTCGGTTCCTCGAGATTTCGCGATAATAGCGACCTTACTGTTTGCGGTTGTGATCGCAGAACTGGCGTTCAGTAAAGGCTCAGGCTCAGTTACAGCGCGCGGGGCTATCTATGTAGCCGCCATATTCGCTGTTTATTTGACTATCCATGAGCCGAGCGTTCTAGCACCCTATATGAAATCAATAGACTTCGGTTATTTCTTTGTGTTGTCGATGGCCATAGCCTTATGTGTGCGGTGTACGCGGGAGAATATGTTTGAGATCACGCCTATGGATTTTCTCATCGTGTGTGGTGCGGTTACGGCAGGCATCCTCGGTGGCCGTAATCTTCAGATACAAGAGATACAAGAAATGAGCTTTATGGTGATAAAAGCGATCATCCTTTTATACGGTTGTGAATTGCTGCTCTCCAGACTGGTAAGAAAATGGAATATCCTGAATATAAGCGCGGTCATTGCGCTAGGGGTGCTTGGAGCTCGCGGTCTGTTCGGATAAAAAAACGCATTCCTTTAAATGATACCCGCACTTGGCGCTGCAGGTTGCTCCGATCCACGACGTCGTGCTCTAGGATCCCCGGTGTACCTACCCCAGCGGCAGCCAGGTAGAGCGCCGCCGGGGATCCGAGGCGGATCGTCGAGAGCGACGTTCGGACATAGGCCGGATTGATGGGCTAGCTTCATCGGAGCAAGCGATGTACCTCGAGTATTTTGGCCTGCAGGAGGCGCCTTTTTCGATGGCGCCAAACCCGCGTTTTTTGTTCATGAGCCCGCAGCACGAGGAAGCCTTCGCGCACCTCCTCTATGGCTTGGGCGAAAGTGGTGGCTTTGTGTTGTTGACGGGCGAGGTAGGCACCGGCAAGACCACCTTGAGCCGCCACCTGCTCGAGCACTTGCCCGAAGACGTGGACGCGGCGTTGATCTTTAATCCCCGTCTGAGCGCCGTGGAGTTGATATCCGCGATCTGCGATGAACTGGAGGCGGGTTATCCAGAGGGAAGCCAGAGTCTCAAGGTGTTGGTCGATGCGCTAAATAAGCATCTTCTGACCCGCAACGCTTCCGGCCGACGCACGGTGTTAATCATCGACGAGGCGCAAAACCTGAGCTTGGAGGTGCTGGAGCAGATCCGCTTGCTGACTAACCTGGAGACCGAGCGCGCCAAGCTGCTACAAGTCATTCTGATCGGGCAGCCCGAGCTGAGGCCTATGCTAGAGGCTGCGGAGCTGCGGCAACTCACTCAGCGTATTACCGCGCGCTACCACCTGGAGCACCTTTCGGCCGAAGATACCAAGGCTTATGTTCTGCATCGCCTCACCTTGAGCGGCGGCCAGTCGCGCCTGTTCACTGACGGGGCGCTACGTGGGGTGCACCGGCTTTCCGGTGGAATACCGCGGGTAATCAACACCCTGTGCGATCGAGCGCTATTAGGCGCTTTCACCAGTAATCGCCCCCAGGTGGATCAAGGTATCGTGCGTAAGGCCGCCCGAGAAGCGCTTCCAACTCAAACGGCACCGCATTATGGGCGGTACGCGCTGGTTGCGTTTGCCACGGCCTTGCTCGGGGGAGGAGTCGCTACCTCCGCCTACCTTGTTTCCCAGAATTCCGAATGGAAATCGGCTGGAAACCGTCAAGGCGTTCCCGAACCGGCGCTCGCCGCGGCGCCCGTGCGACAAGTTAAAATTGAGAAGGCGCGTTCTGAGCTGAAACCGTTGGAAAATCCAATCGCTGTGCGTCATTCTCTGGACACCACGCAACTTCCCTTTGGAGAGGTTTTGAGCGACAGTCGGCTTTCGTTGGAAACGGCTTTCCGGACCTTGTTTGCACTTTGGGAGCAAAGTGGCACCGATGCCCCGCCCAACTGCGAGGGCGCGCGCGCACTCGGTCTGCATTGTCTGCTGGAAAATGGCACCTGGGATAAAATGCGAAGGTTTAATCTGCCCGTCGTTCTCGAATTCGTGCGCGAGAACGGTGAGCGCCGTTATGCAGGTCTGGTCAAACTGGACGAGGAAGCCGCCACGCTATCGATTGCCGGAGAAAACCAACGATTTTCGCTTGCCCAAGTGCTGCAGTTCTGGCAGGGGAACTATGCGCTACTCTGGAGACCGCCTGATGCCGCCCAAACGAGACTCAAGCCTGGCTTCCGCGGAAAGGGGGTACAGTGGCTGCGAGAGCGACTGGGAGTCGCCGCGTCGGGGGATCCGAGCTATTTCGACCAGCAGTTGAAAGCACGCGTGCTCCAATTTCAGCGCGAGCGGGGGTTGAAAGCCGATGGCATCGTTGGTCCGCGCACCATGATTCATCTTCTCACAGAGCATCCAGCAGCGGGCACGCCTAGCCTAGTTTCAAAAAAATAGACAGAAGGGGGATTGCGGCATGTCGTACATACTAGAGGCGATCCGGAAATCGGAAGCACAGCGCGCGAAGAGGTCGCCGCGGACGCCCATTCGGCTCCTAGCCGCGCAGCAGCAGAAGCAAGGTCCCTGGGGTAGGTGGCTTTTTGTGGTGTTAGTTACCCTGGCCGCGATAAACATCGGCACACTGGCGTATTTCTCCCAGCACGGCACCCGAAAATCCGCCAAGACGACCGGAGTAAACATCGTGCCGGAGCAGCTGGATCCACGTGAACCCGAGCCGGTGACACCTCCAATCCTCTCACAGCAAACGGGCTTCAAGAACTCGGCACCGGTATCGGTCGAGAGAGGTGTGTTACAACCGGGAAAGTCTCACCAGGTGCATCCCAAAACTGCAGGCAAGAGAGCACCCACGACCTCACTACCTTTTCCAAGCGGCAACAACCCCAGTTTCGCCCAAGAAGCCGCCAAGCGGGCGTCTTTCCCGAGCTCGCAAACACCCAAGGATAAACCGATGACGCCGCCTTTGCCTAACGCGCTCGACCCACCGAACAAAAACATTCCCCGGGTCGTCCAGCCCCCAGAGTCGGTCGCTGTAGTTCCCAGGGAACCCGCAGGGTCTCCTGTATCGAAGGAAATCCCCTTATTCAGTGAATTGCCCAGCGAACTCCGCCGGCGCATCCCTCCCATCACGGTCAACGTGCACGCGTACTCCCAACGGCCACAGGAGCAGTTCATCATCGTGGGCATGGTCAAGTACCGGCCAGGTGAGCAGATTGGCAACGAGCTGGTGCTCGAACAGGTAACCCGCGACGGACTCGTTCTACGTTTTCAGGACCAGCTCTTCCGCCTTCCCCGGCCTTAGCTCGTTACGGACCATGGGTCAGGACCGACGGTATTAACGATCTGACACTTTCTAGCTAGTGTAGTGTCCGAGAAATAACTGGTGATTTGGTTTTCTTTGTTCTGCTGCGCGGTGCGGTACAGCCGGGCTTGATCTGCTCCAAAGTTTGACGGCACCGAGCGAGTTTGGTCT
>JBOIEE010000252.1:0-4188 GCA_050740975.1 Gammaproteobacteria bacterium
GTCGCGCCAAGGTCAGCGCCGGGTTCAGCACGCTCAGCGGCAGCCCCGTGCGAGCCGTGAACAGCTCTTTCCTGAACCCTTGGGTTAAGCGCAGTGCGTTCATCATGAATTCCATGATCAGGTGCTCGGCCGTAAGTTCGTATTGGGTGTCAATAGAGTCCGGTGTGCCGGCGGCGTCGATATAAGCACCCGGCTGTCGGCGTTTCGCCTGACGTAGGATCACGCACTTCTCAGGCAAGCTGATCTTGCTGTGCGCTGCGGCACCGAGCCCCAGATAATCGCCGAATTCCCAGTAATTGCGGTTGTGCCGGCACTGCAGGCCCGGCCTCGCGTAGGCCGATACTTCGTAGTGCTGAAATCCTGCATCTCGCAACCCCTCCTGGCCTCGTTGCTCTATTTCGGCGATGATGTCCTCATCGGGCAAATGCGGGGGATGGTGATGAAATCGTGTATTCGGTTCCAGAGTCAATTGGTACCATGAGAGGTGTTCCGGCGCTAAGGCGAGTGCTTGTTCCACGTCCTCGATTGACCCTTCAACCGTGTCGTCGGGAAGCCCGTACATTAAATCGATATTGATGTTATCGAAACCGGCTTGGCGGCCGAGATGAAAAGCTTCACGCGCTTCCCAGCCGCTATGAATGCGCCAGAGACTTGCCAGTCTCTCGGCACGAAACGATTGCACCCCTAGCGATAGCCGGTTAACGCCTGCTTTGCGATAAGCGTCGAAACAATGTGCTTCGGCCGTGCCGGGGTTGGCTTCCAAGGTGATCTCGGCGTCGTGGGTGACCTTAAGAGAACCCCGAACCCCCTCGAGCAAGGTGCGAATGGCCTCTCCCGAGAACAAGCTCGGCGTTCCCCCGCCGATGAATATGGACTGTATGACCCGATCACCGACCAGCGAGCTGTTGTGGTTCAAATCGCTGAGCAGGGCCCGGATATATGCAGACTCCGGAACGCCTGCACCAACGCGATATGAGTTGAAATCGCATTTGCGTACACACCAGGGTAGGTGTATGTATAAGGAAAGCGGGGGTGCCGTTTCAATCACGTGGGCTTTTTGCTAATTTGGCAACCAGTGCGCGCAGGGCCTGAGCGCGATGGCTGATGCAATCCTTGACCGCTGGGTCTAGTTCGGCGGAACTGCAACCGTAGGCCGGTAGGTAAAACAGGGGGTCATAACCGAAGCCATTTTGGCCTTGCGCTTCGAATAATAGCATTCCTTCCCACACCCCATGGGTGATGACTGGAGTGGGATCCTCTGGGCGGCGCAGATAAACCGTCAGGCAGTGAAACCGGCAGCGGCGCTGCTCCCAGGGAACTCCGGCCATTTCCCGGATGAGCTTCTCGAGATTGTCCTGATCGTAAGCCTCCTGCCCGGCATAACGCGCCGACCGGATCCCCGGTGCTCCGCCCAAGGCGTCCACCTCTATCCCCGAGTCGTCGGCGATAGCGGGAAGACCGCAAGCAGTGCTCGCATTGCGAGCTTTGATCAGAGCGTTTTCGACAAAAGTGAGCCCTGTTTCCGGGGCCTCTGCGACGTTAAATTCGACTTGCGGCCGTACCCTCCACTGGAGGGGAGTCAGAATCGCTGCGATCTCGCGCAACTTCCCTGGGTTGCTGCTCGCGACCACGACTTCGTTCATTCGCCTTTTAGCGCGCTGCGCTGCTTTTCTATAATGCGTTGAATGCCTTGGCGCGCAAGTCCCAGCATAGCCTGAAGTTCGTCCAGGCGAAAAGCGTGTCCTTCCGCCGTGCCTTGGATCTCCACGAAGTGACCGGCGTCGTTCATCACCACGTTCATATCCGTCTCCGCTTCGGCGTCCTCGCTGTAGTCGAGATCCAGCACCGGTGTCCCACCGACGATGCCAACCGAAACCCCTGCCACCATCCCGTGCACTGGGCGTACCTGGACCAGCTTTTTGCGAACCAGAAAATCCACGGCCTCCACCAAAGCGACATACCCTCCCGATACAGAGGCGGTGCGTGTACCGCCATCGGCCTGGATCACATCGCAATCGACCAACAGCGTGCGTTCGCCCAGCGCGTCTAGATCGACCACCGCACGCAGGGCACGGCCGACCAAGCGCTGGATTTCGAGAGTGCGTCCCCCTTGACGACCGAGCGCAGCCTCACGGCGGGTGCGTTCTCCGGTGGAGCGGGGAAGCATCCCGTACTCCGCAGTTACCCAACCCGAACCCTTGCCGCGCAAGAAATTCGGTACCCGTTCTTCCACACTGACAGTGCAAACGACTTTGGTGTCGCCATACTCCGTAAGTACGGACCCTTCCGCGTGCATAGAGAAATTGCGGGTAAACCTTATGGGGCGCAAATCATCGGGTGCTCGACCGCTAGGGCGCATAATGGGACCTTCCGAGACTATAAAAATGTGGGTCTTACGCCGCGCTACCCCGTCCTCTAACCACTTGCGTTGCTAGAAGAGGGCGAGCCTGTACCGCACATGGGAACATGAAACGCTTCTAACTGTCATTATATTCCTTTCCAGCCTGAGGGTGCGGTGCTATTTTCCTATTCGTAGCCACGGGTTTACCATTAAGTTGTTACCTTGATTCCTAGAACTTCGGAGCTTAAGCGTCGGTGATAAAGAGCATGACTGGGTTCGCCCGCAGTGCCGGGCAAGGCGAATGGGGATCTGCTGTGTGGGAGATCCGTTCCGTTAACCATCGCTATCTGGAGATCAGCTCGCGGCTGCCGGAAGAGTTCCGGGCGCTTGAGGCCGAGGTGCGGGAACGCATCGGAAAACGGCTTAACCGCGGCAAAGTGGATTGCCTGCTGCGCTATCAGTTGCAGGTCGAGCTAAGCCGAGGCTTAGTGATAAACGGGAAGGTCCTGCGGCAGATCGAGCAGGCCATCGAGACGGTCAGTGCCACGGTGCCGCAATGTGCTCCCGTCAATCCTCTCGATCTACTGCGTTGGCCTGGGGTGATCGATCCTCCCGACGTGCAAGAGGCTAGCGCCCCTTTATTGGCGCTGCTGGACAGCGCGTTGGAGGCACTCGTTAGCGCCCGATGTCGGGAAGGTGAACGCCTATGCGCATTGCTTTCTGACCGCTGCGAAAGCGTGCGTCAGCACATCGGCTGGTTGCGGGCGCGCTTGCCCGAGATCGTCGAAGCACTTGTGACACGGATAAAAGGACGCCTGCTCGATCTGGGACAACAAGTCGACCCGGGAAGGCTGGAGCAGGAGTTGGTATTGCTCATTCAGAGGCTTGATGTGGCGGAGGAATTAGACCGCTTACAGGCGCACACAGATGAGCTCACGCGGGTGATCCGACACGACAAGCCGGTCGGCCGGCGACTGGATTTCTTGCTGCAGGAGATGAATCGCGAGGCAAACACCCTGGGCTCGAAATCCGTACACGTCGACAGCACGGGGGTTAGCGTGGAACTGAAGGTGCTGATCGAGCAGATGCGCGAACAGGTGCAGAACATCGAGTAGCGGATCACCCCGGTTCACGACATCCAGAAAACCCATAATAGCCACTAACCACACGGCTTTTGTCACGCCTTTCCCGTGCATAAGGCCAAACACATTCTGCACTCTTTTTGAGGAATGGGAATGCAGGTACAGAGGATTGGATACCGGGTAAGGGGGCTTTATCGGATCGCGGGTTTTGGTTTGAAATGGGGCATGATTGCTCCCAACACCGGAAAGAGACTCAAGATCCTCAAGTTCTGGCTTCCTGGCGGGGATCGGCGTGCCGCTGTGGATCCTGTGGAAGTGGCGCGACGGATGGAGGGTCGCAGCCGCGGTACTCGCCTCGGTCGTGGTATTCGTTGTGTTGCGAATCATCGTCGACACGGCGCGCGATCCCACCTCGCACAATCTCTGGCCCTTCGAGATCCCTCATGTTCGGCACGCTCGCGCCGCCGATCATCGGCGTGCTCAAGGTGGCGCGCAGGTTCTTGGGCGCGGACGGCGCGGAGGCCTAGCCATGTCGCGCTCCGTCGGATCGATCATTCTCATTCTCTTCGGCTGTAGCGGATGTTCCTGGACGTTTTTCCTGCTAATGCCGAATAAACAAAGGGATATACATACGTTCACACGTGGTGCAGACACATAGCCACTTTACGGGTAGAGATCGGCACCTGCCAAAGGCGCTGGGCCAGATGCGCGCAGTAGCGTTTGAGGATAGCCGCGCACAGGGCGGCCCAGATCAGTCCCTCGGCG
>JBOIEE010000253.1:0-6389 GCA_050740975.1 Gammaproteobacteria bacterium
CCGAGGTAGCCGTCGTGGTCGTAAGTGGCTTTGCCGTTTTCAAAGGGAAGGTCGTATATCGGACCCTTAAAGCGGCTCTTGACGGCCAGGATCCCGACCGACAGTCCACGACGGATGATCCGGCCTAAGGGTCCGCTCAAGCGACTGTTTCGGCCGACGTCCTTTTTGTCCGTCAACACCAGATCGGTCCCAACAACCCACACGGTATCGCTATTGCTCTGATCCGATGCGGCCCGCTCAATCGCGCCCAGAACCGTATCCAGTCGACTCTCTCGGTTAAAGCCCCTGTCGCGATCGTTGTAAAAAGCGACGTCGTGTCGCGCCTGGTCCAGATCGTCCCAGGCTATGGGTTTCACCCATGCGCCGAACTTATAGGCGCTCGCCTGCCGTATCGCAGGCTCGAGGTTTGGCAAGTCAACCAGATCGCGGATCAGACGCGCGTATATCGGCTCTATACCAGCCGGGCGGCCGTTAAGCACGAAGCCCCTAGTGCTGCCGGTCGCGTCCAGGAACACGGGGAGTCGAGTTGGAGGCGTCGGCTTTTCCTGTGAGTCGACGGCGGCTGGCGTACTGACGGAGGCGTTCTCGGCTGCCCCCGGCGGCAGGCAGGTCAACGGCTCCCAATTATCGCAAGCCGTAACCAGCACGCACAGGGCACAATACGCCCCGGTATAAATAGCACGTGTCACCAGTCGAAGAGGAAATGATCTCAAAGAGTAAAAGCCCTGTGCGTTCCTTTTATCATAGGGACGAGAAATGGGTCAAACTTGATCGAACTGGACTACCGGAACGAAAGCTGGTCCACGTTCCACCACGATCGGGCCAGCAACTCGAACCGATGTGACAGCTGACGAACCGCCGATGAGCAAAGAGACCGATGCCAGAGTGGTCAGTCCAGCTCCTGAAAGAGGCTGGCTGGGATATTTTTGAGGCGCGGGACAGCCTCGCAGACTCGCCCGAGGTAGTTCCACTCTTCGGTACAGATCAACGCGATGTCAATAGCGTCGCGTAACTCAGCTCGGCGCGCCTCGAGTTCCGGTGAGGACAAGGGCTGGTTCCAGGCGACGTCGCTGGCGTAGCGGCACAGATCGCCCTTGCGATCAATCAAGACGGCTGGAACCCCAGCCAACATCAAGTTCTCGATGAGGTGAAGCGCCAGTGTGGTCTTGCCGCTGCCGGAGCCGCCGAGGAACGCCGCATGTCGGGTCAGTTTAGACGGATTGATTGTGATCTCCCGCGTATCACCCAGCCCAATGCCGTTTGCCTGCACGACAGGCTTGTTTGCAGCAGCGGATGGCGCTGCCGTTTTCTGAGGCAGGGTTTCAACGATGACCGGTGGCGATGGATGTGAATGTGCGCATGCGAAGGTGGTCAATGTGTCGAGGTCAAAAATAACGCTTACCGGCTTGAGCTTGGTCATCGGTTTTCGGTCCTGCGCCACGCTGCAAACTGATTGACCCATGGAGCAAAGCACCCAAGCTTTTTGCTTTGCGTTTCGATAAATTGCAGGGAAGCAATCTATCGAAATGCCCTCATTTAACCACCAGCTTCTTCACCTCCACCACCCCGGGATGGCTGGGGTAATTGCGCTCCAGCACGCGCATGGCGTCGGTCGCCAAATCCTCGAGCTGCAGCGCTTTGTAGGCCCGGACCAAAAGCACCAAGGCGTCCGGCATGGCCGGGGCTTGCTGGTAGTTTTCCACCACGTAGAGGGCACGGTTGGCAACCGCCAAATAAGCCCCTTTCCAGAGGTAAAAATTAGCTACATTGACCTCGTGTTGCGCTAGGATGTTGCGCAGATACGTCATGCGCTTGCGCGCATCGCGCAGGTAGCGACTGTTGGGAAAGCGTTTGGTCAGCTCGGTTAAGTCGTGGAAGGCCTGTAACGAGGCGCCGGGGTCGCGCTGCGAGGGATCGTTCGGCAGATAGCGCTGCGCCAGTCCTTTGCCTTGATTGAAATTCGCCAGCCCCTTCAAATAATAAGCGTAATCCACCTGGGGACTGGTCGGATACAGCTTGATGAAGCGGTCACAGGCCGCAATCGCCGAAGCGGACTCTTCGGTCTTATAGTAGGCGTAGGCCAGATCGAGCTGCGCCTGTTTCGAGAACTCACCAAAGGGGTAGCGCGTTTGCAGCTTTTCGTAGTATTCGATGGCTTTCTCATAGTATTCCGACTGCAGTGCGTCTTTCCCTTCGCGGTACAGCTTATCCTCCGACCATTCCTCCACCGGATCTTTTTTGTCCCCAAACAAAGCGCAACTTGCGAGCAACAGCGCGAGCCCAATAGCGGTCAAAGCGCGCATGCGATACCCTCAACGGTGAACATTAGCCCGACATTGTAATGACGGTAGGAAATCAGGGCAATCGAGAACAAACGCCCCCGGGCACCAACATCGCTGGCGAACCCCTGCGAACGGTGCTGGGGGATGAGCTCAGAGGGCTGCGCTTGGACCAGGCCTTGGCTCAACGCTTTCCCGCCTACTCGCGCACCACCCTAAAGCGCTGGATCCTAGACGGAAAGGTACGTGTGGATCGAAAACCCCCGCGGCCAAGAAATCCGGTCCGCGGCGGGGAGCAGGTGGAAGTCTGGGCCCAAGCCGAGATCTGTGGCGATTGGCAACCCCAGCCGATCGTTCTCGATATTTTATATGAGGACGAGGATCTGATCGTCCTTAACAAGCCCGCCGGTTTAGTGGTCCACCCCGGGGCCGGAAATCGCGATGGCACTTTGTTGAATGCGTTGCTGCACTTCGAGCCCGCCTTGGCGACGCTCCCGCGGGCGGGTATCGTGCATCGTCTGGACAAGGACACGTCCGGCATCATGGTGGTGGCGCGCTCTCCGATGGCCCAAACGAAACTGCTACGGGAGATCTCCTCGCGCTCGCTGAAACGCGAATATCAGGCTGTGATCAATGGCGTGGCGATCGCCGGCGGAGTAGTGAACGCGCCTATAGGCCGACACCCTAGCCAGCGCATTCGCATGGCCGTAACAGAGCGGGGCAAGCCAGCGCGTACGCATTATCGGGTGATAAAGCGATTTCGCGCACATACCCACCTGCTGGTTAGCTTGGACACCGGGCGCACGCACCAGATCCGGGTTCATATGGCCCATTTGGGTTATCCGCTCCTCGGGGATCCTCTCTATGGGGGGCGCTTAAAGCGGCCGCCGGATGTGCCGCCGGATCTGGTCGATTGCATCAAGGGATTCAAGCGCCAGGCCTTGCATGCGGCGCGGCTTGAGCTGCGCCATCCGCGCACAGACGAGCGTCTAGCATGGAGTGCCCCCTTGCCTGCGGACTTCAGCATCTTGCTGGCCGCTCTCGCGGCTGACCTTGCAGCGGCCTGAGTCCTTATGCCTAGGGCCTCATTTATCACCCCCAATTGGCCGGCTGCGCCCTGGATAAAAGCCTATACCACCACACGTTACGCAGGGGGCACCAGCCTCGCGCCTTACGATGGTTTGAACCTCGCGGCGCACGCAGGAGATATCCCCGCAGTCGTTAACGCAAATCGCGAATTCGTCAAGCAAGCGCTTGCTATCCCCTCGGAACCCGCATGGCTCGCCCAGCCGCACGGGGCGCAGGTGATCGATCCCGGCACCGACGATGGACGCACGGCTGATGGAGCGTGCACCCGAAATCCCAACACGGTTTGTGTGGTGATGACGGCCGATTGCCTGCCCATACTGATCTGTGATCGGGCCGGAACACAGGTGGCCGGGTTGCACGGCGGCTGGCGAGGACTTGCCGGCGGTATCATCGATGCCGGCTTAGAACGCATGCAGTGCAAGGCCGGCGAAATACTGGCGTGGCTGGGCCCTGCCATCAGTGCCAGACATTACGAAGTCGATGCCCCAGTACGCGACCAGGTGCTGGCGCGGTATTCCTCGTGCCACCAGGCTTTTGAAGCGTCCCGCGCCGGGCATTGGTTTTTTGACTTATATGCAGCCGCCCGGACTCTGCTCGCTAGCGGCGGAGTAGAAGCGGTGTATGGCGGTGCGTTTTGCACCTATGCCGAGCCCGAGCGCTTTTTCTCCTATCGGCGCGACGGCGTCACCGGCCGCATGGCGAGCTTTATTTGGATCGACAAAATTCGGAATCAAAGCCAGATGCTGGCGGAAAGGATGGCGTAACGCTGTAGCTGCCATGCGGTTGGGTGGTCTGGAACCTTACCAGATTATGTCAGCCAACGATTGAAGGGGTTCTCGCTCGGCGATGAATTCCGGACGGCGCTGCAGTTGCTCGGCAAATCCGTCAGCGCTCGTCGAGTTGCTTGGGAACGAGAAGCCGCAGCGCTGCTCGACCTCGGCGAGGGTGATTTGAAAGACCCGGAACTCGTTCAGATCGAGCACTTCCAGCTGATCGAGGTTCTGTGTGAGCAGAAAGGCATTGGCCTTCAGCTTGCCGGCCTCGACGAAGGCAAGAACCTTGAAGAACTCGCGCGGGATCTTGACGCCGCGGAAGAGGCGATCGTCATCGCGGAACACCGGCCCACCGAAGGCGCTGATCCGAAGATTGTCCACGTCGACTTCCTCGAACACCGCGTCTTCCAGTTTGCCCCAAATCCCCCCGAGATGGCTTTGATTGAAGTCGTCCATCTGCGGCGTGATGTTAGTGAAGAAGAAGGAATCCTTGTTGGCCTGGCGCGCCTCAGCCTCACGGCCCCACACCAGATCCGCGCGCCGCGCGATGTGACCGCGATCCAGTCGATTGTTCGCATAGATCTCATCACCCACCTGAAAGCGATCCGGGATCCGCGGATCGAAATCGAACCTTAACCCATTGCGCCCGATTCTCTTGAGGCGTCCGCCATCGATGTTCCAAGCGACCCAGAAGGCGAAGCGCCTGGACTTGCTTTGCGCGAGCGAGAAGTGCGTGTAGGGAACGACCTCTGCGCCATCGAGCCTGAACGCGTCGTTACGCTGGGCACTGGAAAGTTCCGGCACATCTACACGCGGACCTAGAAAATCGGCATCATAGCCACGGCCCCGAGCCGTTCCTGCTCGCGAGCGGCGCTGGATGACGTCCGT
Source organism: Gammaproteobacteria bacterium (assembly GCA_050740975.1). GTDB lineage: Bacteria > Pseudomonadota > Gammaproteobacteria > JBOHHR01 > JBOHHR01 > JBOHHR01. Next base: position 5,030 of record JBOIEE010000253.1, read on the forward strand.
GGGTACTTCGACGCCATCGATGAGGAAGGATCTCGGGATCTCCGCGCTGCCCAGCGCCTCGAGCACCTCGGGCGCGGCTTTTTTCGTAACTGGCATCATCGTCCTATTCTGCCACCACGCCGATAGATTTTCTGTGAGTTTTTTTACCGGTGTTTTGTGAGAAATTCACCGGAACCTCGCCCCGGTAGGTTCACCGTAACGCTGGGAGAACGGCGCTCGAATCCGTCGCAAGGCGTGCTGTGCACGCCCTCCCCGGGCCTCACTCCTATATCTTGACAAGAGCGGGCCTTAGTGGGATAGCCACACGGAATGACAACCCTTCTGAATCGTGGCGACTGCTAACTTTCTGAGAACACGATCCGCACCACCTTGGGATAACTTCGTACAAAGTGCACCACAAGGCCCTTGCGGACATGATCGGGCAGTTCGGCGAAATCACGCCGGTTGTACTCCGGAAGGCTGATCTCCATGACCTTCACCCGTTTCGCGGCAGCCACCTTCTCCCGGATCCCGCCCACGGCAAGCACTTTGCCCGAGAGCGTTAACTCTCCGGTCATTGCCAGCGAGCGCGGTACGCTTTGGTTTCTTGCCAACGACAGGAGTGCGGTGGCGATGGTGATCCCCGCGCTGGGGCCGTCCTTAGGCGTTGCCCCTTCTGGCATGTGCAAGTGCACGAAACTCTCGTCGAAGAATGTAGGGTTGGCTTTGAAGCGCTCGAGGTTCGCCACCACATAGCTATAGGCGATCTCCGCGGATTCTTTCATCACATTGCCCAGCGTGCCGGTAAGCTTGAAACCGCGATTGGCGTGCACCCTGGCGGCTTCGATAAAGAGAATGGTGCCGCCTCTGGCGGTCACGGCGAGGCCGATGGCAGAGCCGGTACTGGCTATCGGCGACTCATAGCGATAAAGCGGCGGCCCTAAGTAAGTCTCGATATGCGCGATCCTGACGCGGATAGGCTGCGCTTCGTTCTGCAGTAGTTTGACCGCGGCTTTGCGCAGGATGCGTGAGAGCTGCTGCTCAAATGTACGCATACCCGGTTCGCGCGCGTAACCCTCAACGACTTTCCTGAGCGCCGCTTTGGAGATCTGCACTCGATGTTGGCGCACCCCTGCACTGGCGCACAGTCTTGGCCACGCATGTTTTCTTGCGATGGCAATTTTCTCGTCGGTCGTATACCCGGCGAGCGGGATGACTTGCATACGATCGAGCAGCGCAGTCGGGATGGTATCCGTCTGGCTGGCGGTGCAGAGGAACAGCACCTGCGAGAGATCGAAGGGGAGATCGAGATAGTGATCCCAGAAGCACGAGTTTTGCTCGCTGTCCAAGACTTCCAATAACGCCGACGTCAGCTCAACGG
>JBOIEE010000254.1:0-5680 GCA_050740975.1 Gammaproteobacteria bacterium
CGCTGGACGACGCGCCGAAGGGCTACGCCGATTTCGACAAGGGCGCGGCGCGGAAGTTTGTGCTTGATCCGCACGGGATGTTGAAGAAGGCCGCTTGAATGCGGATTGCGGATTTCGATTCGCAATCCGCGATTTGTGCAAAAGGAGTTGTATGAAAGCGATTTGGAAAGACGTGGTGATTGCGGAGAGCGACGGGACTGTCATCGTGGAAGGGAATCACTCTTTCCCGCCCGCGGCGATCAGGGCGGAGCACTTTCAACCGAGCGACAAGCACACGGTTTGTCCGTGGAAGGGCACGGCGAGTTATTACGATGTCGTCGTGAACGGCGAAGTGAACAATTCTTTGCCAAACGCAAATGAGATGTCGCCAACCAGGGAAGCGACGAACTCATCCTCCGGAGATCCAAGCAGCTTCGCAAGCTCGTTAAGCGTCTGCGGTCGAGCCCCGTTGTCAAGTTCTATGCATCGATCTACGATTGCTAGGAGCTGCGTGGCCTCTGGACCGGAGTTGTGCGGAGGGCAGCGCAGAACTTGCGATCATCTCATACAGTGTAGCGCCGGGGATAAGTGGCACTCGCGTGGACCTGCAGGAGTTTAGACAAAGCCTGGGTCAATCCGCACCGCCGCGGGGAATACAGCCCCCGCTTAAAGCGCTATGGCATGACGCGAAGGACGAGTGGGACCAGGCGCACAACATCGTGCAGCAAGAAGACGACGCCGCGAGCGCCTGGGTTCATGCCTACTTGCATCGCAAGGAAGGCGACGACGGCAACGCCGGCTATTGGTACCGGCGTGCGAAACGGCCCCCTGCCAGCGGAGCGCTTGCGCAAGAATGGGAAAGCATCGCGCTGGCGCTGCTCTGCGAGCATAAACCGTAGCCTGAAGAGACCCCAAGCTCAGAAACGTTGGCAGACTCGGTCGGTGACACAATTACGCTCGTAGACGGGCGCCGGCTAGGGTGGGCGGAATTCGGCGATCCCCAAGGTCTACCGCTGTTCTACTTTCACGGCTTCCCCGCCTCCCGCTTGGAGGGTAAGCTCATCGAAGCCGCTGCCTTACGCAATGGAATACGCGTGATCGCCTCGGACCGCCCAGGGTACGGGATCTCCGATTTCCAACCCGGAAGGCGCCTGCTCGATTGGCCTTGCGATGTCAAGGCACTGGCCGATCGCCTGAGCATCGATCGGTTTATGATCTTGGGCGTGTCCGGGGGAGGCCCTTACGCGTTAGCCTGTGCCCATGCTATGGCGCCCAGGCTGCGGGCGGTGGGTGTGGTTTGTGGGCTCGGCCCGGTCTTCGAGCCTTGGGCCAGGAGTTCCTTGCCCTGGCCGGCACGCCTTGGTTTCGGATTGGCACGCCGCTCAAAGCGTTTGCTGCGGTTTGTCTATGGCCGCGCGACAGCCTGGGTGATCAAACGCCGCCCGGAAGCCCTGCGCCGCTTGCTGACAAGCTCAGCACCGGAGGCCGACAGCTCGGTGCTGCGCCAGCCTGAGGTCAACCAGATCCTGTTCGATTCTGCACGGGAGGCGCTGCGCCAAGGACCCGAGGGGGCGCTTTGGGATTTTATCGCCTACGCGCATCCCTGGGGATTTAAACCGCAGGACATCCGCCCCCACGTGCAGCTATGGCACGGCGAGGCCGATGCCTTAGTGCCGCCAGCGCACGGGCGCTACTTCGCCACCGCCCTGCCCAACGCAGCTGCCAAGTTCCTCCCCGGCGAAGGGCACTTCTCTCTGCCCGTCAAGCACATGGATATGATATTGCGCGCCTTAGCGTCGGATCGTGCCGAAAGCTGAGTGGGATAGGAAGGACAGACTGCATCGCTATGGTACTTATCGAGGCCTCCGCCTGGACCATGGGCTTGATCTACCCCGAGAAGAGGAAGCACGCCGAGGCGTAGCTTGGGCTTAACCTCATATGGGTATCAACACAACATACCAGCGAAATCAATGATTCCCCCTAAAGGCAAAGCCCACTTACGTGTCCCAGCAACTACGATAACCGGCTGGCAGCAACCGTAACCGCTTTAATAGGCTACCAGCGCTCCCCGCCCAGATCGTAGATGGCGTCCGTCACTATCCCGGTGCCTATCGCTATCATCAGAATATCCGAGGCGACCCGTACAAAGCGATAACCCCGAGGAGGGTAGCCGATATTCATAACGACAGTTGGAGGCAAGTCATAAAAAACAACATCTCGCGGCAACGGTCTGCCTATACCCCATTTTTTCGCCTGGCCGGGCGGCATGCAGCCGTTATGTTTCTTGGCTAGACCCGGAGGGCAGTGGCCGCTACGGTATTCATCGTGATAATAATCGTGAATGACCGTCCGGTCGCGGTCTATGAAAAACCTGCCCCCGCTGTAGGATAACCGGTCTCTATCATGATATTGCCTGTACTCGTAATTTCTGTTTCCGTAATCCCCGCCCCGGTGGTCTCTGTCTTGGTGATCCCCGTCCCGGTGGTCTCTGCGCTCGTAATCTTTTCTGTCGGCGTTCTGGTAATCATGCCGTTCGTGCTGCTCGCGATTATCCCGCTTGCCGCCCCCTGCCGTTGACGGTTTATCCGCCATGGCCGGGCTTGCGGCCAGGACGGCGGCAATGACTAGAGTCAATGGGTATCTTTTTTGAAAATCCGGTCTAGCCATGATTTTTATCCTCGCTAATGATATGAAACGTTGCGCTTACATTGTGGTGTAAATAGCGGAGCGAACCTGTACTACTGAAGCGAGGTTGTTAATCGCGAAGATCGCGGGATAAAAATGTACCAACCCGAATGCCTTACCCTTGGCGTGGGCACTATTAAAGGGGAAAGCGGAAAGGATGTATTCGGTGGAAACTGTAGGCGAAAATACGAAGGTTAGTGATGGTAGAAGGCTGGAGCGAGCGGGAAGTCGCTCGGGTCTTCGGTATTCACCGCAACACCGTGCGCAAGATGTCACGATTCTCCGTGTCGCCTGGCTACCGGCGCAAGGTCCCTGCAGTCTCGCCTAAGCTGGGTTCCTATACAGAGATTATAGATGAGATATTAGAAGCCGATCGCCATGTCCATAAGAAACAACGGCTCTGTTGGGATAGATCGGGTTTTTGGACCATAGGGCGTCCTACGGACTGAGTCGCTCTGCCAGGTATTTGAGGCCTAATGGGTACCGATATTCAATGTCCGAGTGGGTTGCATCAAAGAGCTCGAAGAAGACATCTGTAACACCAATCGCGGCTAACGCTCGACGGAAGGCCTCCGCCCCGAGATCGAGGAAGAACTGATCCCGTTTCCCCGCCTCGATGTAAATTGCCCGCATTGAACGGAGTGCCTCGGCGTGGCGTGCCACCATCCGGACAGGATCCCAGGCCAGCCAGCGCTCCCACACCTCTTGGATGAGTTCACCGGTCGCAGGGTCGTACGGAAGGCCTACCGTCCCGTCCTCGTCAGCCGAATAGCAGGCAGCCATACACCAGTCATTCAGAAGATGTGAGTCACTCTCCTTGGAGAAAGCCGGACGGTTTCGGAAGTCCCTCCAGAATTTCTCGAAGGAGCCCTCGTAATGATCTCGAAGCGCTCGAACCGATGCCCGGAAGTCGGGGAGATAGCATGCTTCAAAGAGGGCATCGCCAGCGTGGGTGGCAAGACCTCCCCAAAGATCCGGCCGGAGCATGGGCGTGACCATCGCTCCGTATCCGCCACTTGACTTCCCGGCGATTGCTCGATGGTCGCGTGTGGGCAATGTTTGGTAGTGACTGTCTATCCAGCGCACAATCTCCTCACACAGGTAGGTGTGATACCTCCCCGTCGCCGGCGAGTCGAGGAACTGGCTTCCGCCCAGGGAAGTCCAGCAGTCCACCCACACGAGGATACAGGGGGGTGCTTCGCCCTTAGCGAAGAGCTCGTCCGCCAGCTCGGGAAAGTTTTTTCTCAACGGTGGTCGGTTGCGCCACATGTCGAGCTGGCCCGTAAGCCCTTGGATGAGATAGATGGTGGAATACCGCCTCTCGGGATCGTCGTCATACCCTGGCGGGAGGTACACCCACAACGGGCGGTGGTGCGGATCGCCTAAGCGGTTGCCTTTAAGCACCTCGCTTTCAAAGACGATTTCGTCAAACCGACCTCGAGAGTCAATGGACCATGGCAACATCGAGCCTCCCAACAGTTCGAAGGATAGATCCTATGAAGGGTCGCTTCAGGTTACCCTTGGTGACTTTCACAATCCAGTGACAAGGAGATCGAAAGATGAGCAGCGGCTGTCCATCCGGTTGAGTGGGGACTTTCCGGGATATTTATCGGCCCGAAAAGTTCCCGATTCTAGGCCGAGGATTCGGATGTTTGACAACTCACCAGCCGTTGTCATTCCCGAATATCCGTATGCAACTAAATAAGCGTCACATATAGCTTAGCGACGCCATTTCGGTGTAGGGTGATAGAGAATCCTCGACACCCTAAAGTCATTTCATGATGTCTCCCCTAGTCCGCACCTTCTTAGCCTTCCTGACCGCCTGCTTTCGCTCTCGTGCATCCTGTCAGCCCTCGAGGCCTCACGCCTCTGCCCAACGATCGCACGGCTACGGGTAGAGAACTGGTTTGCGGTTCGAAACCATAATTGGTCCGACTTGCTTTTGATGGAGAGCCAGGAAGTCTAGAACAGGGACCGTGACCAAATCGTGACCAACTCCAGTCATCTCCAGTCATATTCGCGCGGGGCCAGTGCGCGTAACTCGTTGTTTATGAATGCTACATTGTCTTACTTGTGCCTTCACACAGCGGAGGTCGCTGGTTCAATCCCAGCATCGCCCACAGTAAATCAAGCTGTTAACCTCGCGAAGGTCAACACGTTGCTGTGCGCCTTCCATGAGAACGCGAAGCGTGGCGGTCTCAGAGCGAGCAGAACATCGATCCTGGGGCGTACGCGACGCACTTCCTAAAATCGAGCCCATAAAGCGGGGCGTGACCTCAGTCTCTAGCCCCGCTGTCCGTTGCAGGCTGGGAACGTGGCCTCGCGCTCCCCAGGCGGGTTGCTTTACGATAAATTTGTTTATCGGCGCCTTGGTCTCGCCGTTCAGATACCACAGGATCATTGCGACATTGGCAATATCCACCTCTTGGCCGGTCGGCGAGAGGGCCTGATCGCGAAGAACGGTAGTCGCCGCCGACCAAGTCACCTCACACGTCGCCGAAGTCGCCGGCATCCATCTCGCCGCTCGCATCGTCAGCCGCATAGTCGCCGGCGTCTTGATTCACGTCTACGTCAGACGGGTGCCCACTATCAACACCGTCCGCATCGAAGCCGATTTCGTTACTAAAGAATTGCTGTGCGATCATGCTTCCGATGACCGTACCGGCGATGGTGCTCAAAAAGCTGCCCGCCATCAGTCCACCTAATCCTACGCCGCCGCCCATACGGCCGAACGTCTGCTCCATAGTACCGGGTTGCCGCACTTCGGCGCGGGTCGCCAGACGCGCCAGCGCCTGCGGATCGGCCCCGCCCGGGGCCACGGCTGCTCGCTCCGCTTCCGGCATGCTCGCGCTTAATTGTTGCAGCGCCATCCGCCGCTGCTCCGGCGTGAGTCGCGCGAAGGCTTCGGCGTGCGCCTGCTCGATTGTTTCCGGCGGCGCCGTCTTGAGCAGGTAGCGGTAGCGGGCAATCGCCTGCTCATCGGCGGGCTGTCCCTCCTGCTGTGTCGCCTGTCCTT
>JBOIEE010000255.1:0-7039 GCA_050740975.1 Gammaproteobacteria bacterium
GCGCGAATATCGGTCCAGGATAATAGCTGAATTTTCCGGAATCCCGTTCATAGACCGAAACACCCAAAATATCGGCGGGCAGCAAATCGCTGGTGAACTGGATGCGTTGGAACTTGAGCCCCAACACCCGCGCCATCACCTGTGCCAGCGTGGTCTTGCCAACGCCGGGGAGATCCTCGATCAGCAGGTGCCCCCGCGCTAAAACACAGGCCAGCGACAGGCGGATCACCTGTTCTTTGCCGAGGATTACATCGTTCGCCACCTCGATGACGCGCTCCAGTCGCGCCGCGATGGCCTGGGCACGTTCAACTACGACTGCATCGGCTGCTGTTGACATGGAAATCGTTCGCTTCAAGGGATTATGGCGTAGCCGTTCCCTTCTTCACTATAGTACGGTCGGCAAGCACCGGTGGGCAGTTACTAAGGATCATTCAGGAGCGCAGATCGGGCTCGAAAAACACCCATTTCACCGGAGGAAACGCTTCGCGTAGTGCGCTTTCGCAGCGATTGATCGCCTCTGCCAGCTCGGGGGCCGAGCCGACATCGCGCATCTTGACCTTTACCGCCACCATTACGTCGGCGCCCAACTGCAAGGTGATCAGGTTCAGCACGTGCTCGACTTCCTCACGCCCCGTGATCGTCTCTTGAATCGCGTGCTGCAGGCTGGGTTCTACGCTCTGTCCGATCAGCAAGCCTTTGATCTCAACGGCGAGAGCGAGAGCGATGAGGATAAGCAAAACACCGATGGCCATGCTGCCCAGCGCGTCGAATAGCGGATCACCGGTGAGCAAGGTCAGCCCAATCGCCCCCAGCGCCAACACCAAGCCGAAAAGCGCCGCGATGTCTTCCCCCAATACTACGATAAGCTCGCTCTGGCGCGATTCGCGAAACCAGCGCCACAGATTCCGCTGACCTCGCACCTTGTTCACCTCCCGCAAACACCCGGTCAGGGAAACAACCTCTGCCGCGATGCTAAAAACGAGGACCCCTATGGCTAACCATGGTGCAGTCAGCGGCTCTTGCGTATGCAGTTTGTGCGCTCCCTCCCTGACCGAGAACAAGCCCCCCATGCTAAACAACATCAAGGCCACGATGAATGACCAGAAATACACCGCCTTACCGTGTCCCAGCGGGTGCTCCGCAGACGCTGGCCGCTTGGCCCGTTTTATCCCGAGCAGCAACAACCCCTGATTCGCGCAATCCGCTACGGAATGTATGGCTTCCGCCAACATCGCGCTGGAACCCGTGGAAACGGCGGCATAGAGCTTGGCCAGCGCGATAGCAGCATTAGCGCCGAGCGCGTAGAGGATGGATTTTACCGAATCGGCTTGCTGAGACATGGGTTCTCCTTCGTATTCGGGGGGTGGGTCCCGAGGCAATTTGTCAGCACGTTTGGAGCGGCCCGACGTTTGACGCCAGGAGTCACGGCGGCACCCTCGAGATACACTTTAGTCGCAAATACACTATTGTTTTTGAGGGCATGTTCTTTGCTAATATGATATTTAAGGCGATAGAATTCTATCGCCCCGATTTGAGATCAAGTTTGGGTGCGTCATCAGCGTGATCGATACGCAAACAGGCATCTTATGCGGTTACTAAGGCATGTCCTAGTTGTGGCGTTGGTTACTCTCGGGAGTAAAGCGCTGCCCGAAAGCAACTACTATTTCCAAACAGCCACCGGACATCTCGATCTGATGCGCCGCACTGTTCCCATTCATGAATTGCTGTCCCGCGACGATATACCCCTGGAGCTTAAACGGCGCTTGCAGCTGGTATTGGAACTACGAGAGTTTGCCTCGCAGGCACTCGCCCTACCTAGGAATGATAGTTACCTTAGCTATGCAGACCTAGGACGCGATTATGTAGTCTGGAACGTCTACGCGACACCGGAACTGTCGTTAAAGCCATTGAGCTATTGTTACCCGGTCGCCGGATGCGTGGTGTATCGCGGGTATTTTTCCAAGGATGATGCACGCGCCTATGCACAAAAACTGCATGATCTCGGTTACGATGTGACCGTTAACGGGGCAGTGGCGTACTCCACCTTGCGCTGGTTCGACGATCCCGTGCTCTCGACCATGGTCGACGGCGACGACACGCACCTCGCGACCGTCATCCTGCACGAGTTGGCCCACCAGAAGCTCTATGTTCAGAACGACACGGCTTTTAACGAGGCGTTTGCCAATACCGTAGCTCGGGAAGGTTTGCGACGTTGGCTCTTATACAAAAATATAAATAGGGGAGACGGCCCGCAGGACGACTTACGGCGACGCAGGCAAGAGTTCATCATGCTCATACTGCGCGCTCAAGCCAAACTCGATAAGCTCTACAGCGCGCCGGTCAGCGATGCCCGCAAGCGTACTGGCAAGGCGGCGATACTGACCGATCTACGCAGCGAATACGAGCGCTGGAAACAGCGCTGGAGCGGCTCAAATGCCTTCGATGAGTGGATGTTGAATGTGGACAACGCCAAGATCGCCGCTGTGAGCACTTACCACGACCTCGAGCGGGTTTTCGAGGCTGTGCTCCAAAGCGTAGGCCACCACCTCCCGTCGTTTTTTAACACCGTCGCTCGCTTAGGAGAGCTTCCACCTCAGACCCGTGCGGATTGCCTAGCGCAGGTGACCGAGTTCGGGGGTGAGGTGGTATTTGCCTGCCTTCGCAAGTCTTCGCAACAGAACCCCGCTCACTTGGCAAAACGTTGAGCTGGTTCCTTATCCCAGGATAGCTCGGACATACTCTTAGCTCGCACGCAGATCCCAGATCGCCCCGAGCCGCGCCAATGGACGGAGGATTAGGTGATAGGGCAAATCAGGGCCCGGGCGTCGCGCTTTGCCCGGGAAGCGGTGATGGTCCTGGTGCTTATGCTCGCCCAGGATGAAAGCCGAGAAATTAATATACGTCTTGGCGGTACAACCCTTTTCATCCGCAGCGCCTCCGTGCGAGCCGATGTTGAACAAGAGCGTTCCGATCGGCGACAGCCAAGCGGGCAGCAACACGACCAAGGTGGCAAAGGCGCGCGACCCGGTCGCAAACCACACCAACAACCATTCCAGCCATGGAACCAAAAAGCACCATTTATCCATCCACACCGTCTCGGGGTAGCGCAGTTTAATGCGCCGCCGGGCGATGCGCGGATCGTTCGCCCATCCTATATAAGCGTAGGCCAGTGATTGCGCCACCGGGGAATGCTGGTCTTCTTTGGTGTCACAGTGCGCGTGATGATGTCGGTGATTGGCGGCCCACCAAGACATCCCTCCCTGATTTGCCGCTGCGCAGGAATACGACAGCAGAAACTCAAACCATCGCTTGGCTTTGAACGCCGAATGGGAAAAATAGCGATGGTAACCCAGGGTCATTCCGAACATGGCGTGTCTTAAGATCTGGAGGTAAACCAGGAGCCAAGCGACAGGCTGCAACGCCTGCGCTTTTATTTCCGGAAAATCGAGACAAACCAGCGCGGCGACGTAAACAACCAGCGTGCAGACCGCGAATACCCGATGGATGATCCAAAATCGCATAACAGGACTCTGTTTGTCCGCAATTTTCTTATATCGTTGGCGGGAAGCTAGAGATGCGATCGCAACTCGTCTGAATCGCAATAAGCCCTCCAAAGCGCTTAACATTGTTGCCAGATCACGTGCTCAAAACAATACCCCCGGTTTATTGTTCGCCGCACGAGCCACGGAAAGGCTATTCCGCGCCTATACGTTGAAGCGAAAATGAATGACGTCGCCGTCCTGAACCACGTAGTCCCGACCCTCTAGGCGCAGTTTGCCCGCTTCTTTGGCTCCTTGTTCCCCGCCCAAGTCGATATAGTCGTCAAAAGCGGTCACCTCTGCCCGGATGAATCCGCGTTCGAAATCGGTATGGATGACGCCCGCGGCTTGCGGGGCCTTGGCGCCCTGCGGTGCGGTCCAAGCGCGGACTTCCTTTGGGCCTGCCGTGAAAAAGGTGAGCAGGCTGAGCAGGCCGTATCCGGCGCGGATAATGCGGTTCAGGCCCGGCTCCGGCAGCCCCAGCTCTTGCAAAAATTGGGTTTTATCCTCCCCGTCCATATCCGCCAGCTCCGCTTCGATAGCGGCACACACGGACACCCAGGCGGTGTCTTCACGCTCGGCAAGCAACTGGACCGATTTAGTCTGTTCGTTGCCGTTGATTCCCGATTCATCGATGTTAGCGACATAAAGCACCGGTTTCGCCGTAAGCAGACTTAGCTCGTCGAGCAACTTGTGTTCAGACGGGGTGAAATTACCCGAACGGATAGCGATCCCTTGGTTCAGAAGAGCGATCGCTTGGGTTAAAACAGCGCTCAGGGTATGTGCCGCCTTGTCCCCTGTTTTTGTGCGCCTTGTGGTGCGTTCTAGCGCTCGCTCAACGTTAGCCATATCGGCCAGCATGAGCTCGGTATTGATGGTTTCGATATCTGCGAGCGGGTCGACATCGCCTGCGACATGAACCACCTTGTCGTCACGAAAACAACGCACGATGTGGGCGATTGCCTGGGTCTCTCGAATATGGGCTAGAAATTGATTGCCGAGCCCCTCTCCTTTGGAAGCACCCGCGACTAAACCGGCGATGTCCACGAATTGCACCTGGGTAGGAACCACCTTTTGCGGTTGGACCAGCGCCGCCAGACCCTGTAGGCGTTCATCAGGAACCCCCACCACACCCACATTGGGATCGATGGTGCAAAAGGGATAGTTCTCAGCGGATATTCCGGCGTTTGTCAGGGCGTTAAACAAGGTCGATTTGCCCACGTTGGGCAGCCCGACAATGCCGCACTTAAAACCCATGAAATCCGCCGAGAGTTGTTTGCTGGGCCGCCAGCCGCTTCAGCCTTGAGCTGCTTGCTCGGGTGACCGCCAACTGTGTAAGCGGTTCATAACTCCTTCGAGATTACCGCGCAGCAACTCCCCCGCCTCTTGCAACCCTCTTTCTAGCGCCATATCGATCAGGGCGTTGTCTTCTTCATTGGGGCGGCTAAGCAGAAAAGGGGGCACTGCATCACGTGCGCCTGGATGGCGCACGCCAAAGCGAAGGCGGAGGAAATCCCCTGTTCCAAGCTGATTCAGGATATCGCGCACGCCGTTATTTCCCCCGTGGCCCCCGCCGCACTTTAACCTAACCACACCCGGCGCGAGATCAAGTTCATCGTGCACCACCAGGATGCGGAGGGGCTCTATCCCATAGTAACGCGCCGCAGCCGCCACGCTGTGCCCGCTACGGTTCATATAAAGAAGGGGCTTCAACAAAAAGGCATCTAGGCCCTGTTCCCGCAGGCGCCCAAACTCGCCGGCAAACCGAGCATCGGCGCACAATGCAATCCCATGCCGGGAAGCAAGCCGGTCGAGAAACCAGAAACCGACGTTATGCCGGGTCTTAGCATACTGTGCCCCCGGGTTCCCAAGCCCCACAACCAGTCGGATGGGAGCGACTGACGAGGGCAGGATCAGGTCTCGCCCGCTGCCTCGCCTTGCCCTGGCACAGTTTCTCCCTCCTCCGTCTGAGCGCCCTTGGGCGTATGCACGGAAACGACCGGCTGGGCCAGATCGCCCCCGTGGGCCAAGTGGGCGATCTCTACCCCTGAGGGTAGTTTTATATCCCCCAGGTGAATGGTGTCGCCTATTTTTAGGGCCGCAAGGTCCACTTCGATGTACTCGGGCAAATCCTTAGGCAGGCAGAGCACCTCGACATCATTCGCGACGTGGCTGATCACACCTCCCTGCTGTTTAACCCCCAGGCACTTGTCCTCATTGATAAAATGAATAGGCACCCGCATCGTGAGCTTTTCCGTCTCATCGACACGCTGCAGATCCAAGTGCAGTATTTGTTGTTTATAGGGGTGCCGCTGGATCTCCTTGACCACCACCCGTTCCTTATCCTGGCCTGTCTTCAGCGCTAACACGCTCGAATAGAAGGCTTCGGCGCTAAGGTGGCGAGTGAGCTCAAACGCATCCAGCTGCAACGCGTGCGGTTCTTTACCGGCGCCATACACGATCGCTGGGACCTTGCCGAGGCGGCGCAGGCGGCGGTTTGCTCCTTTCCCTCTTGGGTCACGCTTTTCTGCACTCAGTTCCAATTGGCTCATGTTCTCTTGCTCCGAAACGGAAACATCTTAACGGTTCTATCTCGTGGCGCGAAATCCGTTATTAAACGTTGCATGCTCCCTGTAGACAAGCTCATTCTACGAAAATTGAACTTAGGGACTCTCCCAAGCTGATGCGCCGTATGCTTTCCGCTAGCAACTCAGCCACGCTTAATTGCCTGATCTTAGGGCTGGCTTGCGCCTCTGCGTTCAAGGGTATGGTATCCGTTACCACTAATTCGTCTAATCGAGAGGCTTCGATATTTTCCAGCCCCCGCCCCGAAAGCACAGCATGGGTGCAGTAGGCGACCACGCTTTTCGCCCCGCGCTGTTTCAAGGCGTCCGCCGCTATCCCTAGGGTGCCGGCGGTATCAACCAAGTCATCCACGATCACGCACGTTCTGTCTTCAACCTCACCGATCACGTTCAGCACCTGCGCTTCGTTGTAGCGAGGACGCCGCTTATCGATGATCACCAGCTCGGCATCGTCGATACGCTTCGCGATTGCCCGCGCACGGATCACCCCTCCGACATCAGGAGACACCACAACCACATTGGGGTATTTGTGCTTCCAGATATCCCCCAGTAATACCGGCGACGCATACACATTGTCCAACGGTATGTCAAAAAATCCCTGGATCTGATCCGCATGCAAATCCACGGTGAGCACGCGATCGGTACCCGCCACCGCGATCATGTTGGCCACGACCTTGGCCGAAATCGGCACCCGTGCCGAGCGTGAACGGCGATCCTGACGCGCATACCCAAAATAGGGGATCACCGCCGTGATCCGATCCGCCGACGCACGCCGCACGGCGTCCGTGATCACCAACAATTCCATTAGATTATCGTTGGTGGGGAAACAGGTTGGCTGCACGATGAACACGTCACGCCCACGAACGTTCTCGCCCAACTCGACCATTACCTCGCCATCGCTGAAGCGTCCCACCG
>JBOIEE010000256.1:0-4022 GCA_050740975.1 Gammaproteobacteria bacterium
TGCGGCTGCCAACAAAGGCTCCGGTGTTCACATCCACCGTGGTCATGGCTTCCGTTTGGTCGATGATGACATACCCGCCCGACTTCAATTCGACTTTGCGCTCCAAGGCTTTCTGGATCTCGTCCTCTACGGAATAGAGATCGAGGATGGGGCGGGAGCCCGTGTAGTGCTCCACACGCTCGAGCAAATCGGGCACGAACTCAGCCGCGAAATCCAACGCGCGGCGGTAGGCCTCTGGGGAGTCGATGCGGATTTTTTCCACATCGCCCGCCGTGGCGTTGCGCAGGGTCCTGAGCAGGAGTGGCAGGTCTTCATACACGATATTGGGCGCCTTGGTGTTTTGCGCCTTGATGCGCAGGGTCGCCCACAGTTGCTGCAGAAACTCCATGTCTTTTAACAGCTTTTCTTCCGCTACGCCCTCGGCGGCGGTGCGCACGATGAATCCCCCGAGATCGGCACCCGGGTTGTTTTCCGGCAGGCCCAGTACGGCCTCGCGTTGCACGCACTCGTGGGTGTCATTCAGCTCAGGCTGCTGGCGGCAAATGATCTCGCGCAGGCGGGCGCGTTCCGCTTCATCTTCGATTTTTTGCGACACCCCAACACAGGGGTTGCCCGGCATATACACGACATAGTGCGACGGCACGGAGAGATATGTGGTCAGGCGAGCTCCCTTGCCCCCCAGGGGATCCTTTGCGACCTGCACCAGGATCTCCTCCCCTTCGTGAACCAGCCGGTCCACCTCCGGTGTTGGCAGCAGATCGGTCCCGGCTCCGTTATTCGCCAGCGGTCCGGTGATCTTGGAGGCATGCAAAAAGGCGGTGCGCTCCAAGCCGATGTCGACAAACGCCGCGTGCATGCCGGGTAAGACGCGGGACACACGGCCGAGATAAATGTTTCCAACCAGGCCGCGGTTTTTGTCGCGTTCGATAATGATCTCCTGCAGAATGCCGTTCTCCACAACCGCAACGCGCGTCTCTCCCAGGCTAACGTTGACCAGCAGTTCTTCCGCCATCGCACGCCTGGCTCGACTTAGCTAAGGGTGCTAAGCTCTGGTTTTATGGGTAGGCGCATGGTTACCGAGGGGACTCCGCGGCAGTAACTGATCCAGTAAGACAGTGTATCGTGACTTGAGATGTTGCGCATCCTCACCGAGTTAAAACGCATTCTTCCGCAAGCTTCGTGTATCACAGAGCCAGAAGCGATGCACGTTTACGAGTGCGATGCCCTGACCGCTTACCGCAGGCTTCCACTCGCCGTAGTGCTCCCGGATAGCATCGAGCAGTTACGGGCGGTCCTCAAGCTATGTCATGAGGCAAAACTACCAGTCGTTGCCCGCGGTGCGGGCACCGGACTTTCTGGAGGTGCTCTGCCACATAGCGAAGGGGTGTTGCTAAGCCTTGCCAAGTTCACTCGAATTTTGCGCCTTGATTCCCTTAATCGTACCGCAACCGTGGAACCCGGGGTGCGCAATATCGCCATTTCCGAGGCGGCCGCCCCCTACGGCTTGCATTACGCCCCGGATCCCTCTTCGCAAATCGCCTGTACCATAGGCGGCAATGTGGCCGAGAACTCGGGCGGCGTGCACTGCTTGAAGTACGGCTTGACGGTGCACAATCTGCTCGCCCTCAAAGCCCTCAGCATAACGGGGGAAGAGCTCGGCATCGGCTCCCAGGCATTGGATGCGCCGGGTTATGATCTGCTGGCGTTGCTGACCGGCTCCGAAGGCTTGCTCGGCATCATCACCGAGGTCACGGTCAGGCTGGTGCCCATTCCGCAGTATACGCGGGTCGCTCTGGCGGCTTTTGACAGCGTGCAGGAGGCGGGTGTAGCGGTCGCGGCGATCATCGCCAGCGGCATCATACCGGCAGGGTTGGAGATGATGGACAAGCTCGCGATCCAGGCGGCGGAGGATTTTGTGCACGCGGGTTATCCGAGAGATCGGGCCGCCCTGCTGCTTTGTGAATTGGATGGCACCCAGAAAGAGGTGGAGTCGCAGCTGCAAAGGGTGCGCTCGATCCTGATCGCGGAGGGGGCGGTAGAGCTAAGAGTGGCGCGTGATGAAGCCGAACGAACGCTGTTTTGGAAAGGCCGCAAAGCGGCTTTTCCCGCGGTGGGAAGGATCGCGCCAGACTACTACTGTATGGACGGGACCATTCCGCGCCACCAGTTGCCGCGCGTGCTGCAGGGGATCGCGGAGCTCTCCACACGCTTTGGATTAGCGGTAGCCAATGTCTTCCATGCCGGCGACGGCAACTTGCATCCGCTGATTTTATACGACGCGAACATCCCCGGGCAGGTGCAGACGGCGGAACGCTTGGGTGGTCAGATCCTGGAGCTGTGTGTGGCGGTGGGCGGCACGGTGACGGGAGAACATGGCGTGGGCATCGAGAAGCTCGATCAGATGTGCGTGCAGTTCACCCAACCGGAGCTCGCTCAGTTCCACGCCGTGAAAACCGCGTTTGACCCGGACGGCCTGCTTAATCCCGGCAAGGCGGTCCCGCAGCTCAGGCGCTGCGCGGAGCTGGGCGCCATGCACGTGCATGGCGGTAGGCTCGCGTTTCCTGAACTGGAGCGATTCTGAGAGCTTGTGAAAAAATCGTCGCGAGCGAAGGAAGGTCGCGTTCCGCCGGGAGCGAAACGGAGCGCAAGCCCCGCAGGGGCGAGTCCCAAGGATGGGAAGAGCAACCGCAGTGTATATTGAAATACATGAGGATTCCGAGCACCGCCGGAACGCGAGATCCCGAGCGCAGCAGATTTTTTCACAAGCTCTAGCCACGTATGAGCGATGATTTGAAACAGGCGCTTGGCGAGCGAGTGCGCTCCCTGGCGCCTCAGTCTTTGCTGGTGTTGGGTAGTGATCAAATGGGGCTGGTGGATCGCGCTAGCCTCACCGCCACAGTGCCCCGCATCGAGGTAGTGGAGCAAGACATCCTCCTACGGCACTGGTCCGGTGAGGACAGGTACGACCTGGCCTTGATCGTCGGGGCCTTAGAACACTTGCCCAAACCCGAGGCGCTGGCCCTGTTGTCCCGAATACGCGACCTACAGGCCCGGCGCATGATGATGGTCCTCCCTATAGGGCTTGCGTGGTCGGGCCATCAGAGCCAGTGGGATCCTTCGGAGCTGCTAGCACTGGGTATGACGCTGTACCTCAACTCGTCAGTGGCCGACAAGCCGGTGCACGTGTATGAATTCGACATCGAACGCTATAAGGCCACACCGGATTGGTTGAATCCCAAGCATTGGGCGAATCCGCAACTGTTTGGCAAGTATCGGTGGTAGGTAGCCGTCTACCAGGGCCTGTGGCGCTCGGGCAGGCTTTGATGTGAGCACCGGTTTTGCCGCAAACGGTTACGCAGAGCATTCACCCGGGGGTCCCGCGCGTAGCACGGGCCCGGCGGTTTTCGTCGGTGCTTGGGCCCTGAAGCAGTTATGGCTGTTTTGGGCGGCGCTCCTAGCGGGCGCGTTGCTCGCCGGGCTCACTTATCGCGTGCTGGGCGGAAAAGAACAGACATGACGAGCACTTGGGTATAGTCCCCGATTTTGATAGCATGCATTGGGTGGGTTAATAAGAAACATGGAAAGCTCCGGAACGGCCGCTAGCCGTTCCGGAGTTTGATAGGGAGTAAACGCTGTCGGAAAAAAAAGGAGGGTGATATGAGCCTGTTAAAAACGATCTTAACGTTCTTGGGCGGCGCCTTTGTGGGCGCCAAGGGAGATAAGCTGATGGACGCGGCGATAAAGTTGCTCGATAACCCGCAGACCGGCGGGCTTGCGGGCCTCATCCAGACTTTTCGGGACAAAGGATTAGATGAAGTGATCTCCTCTTGGATCAGCACCGGGGAGAACAAACCCGTTTCTGGCGAACAGGTCCAACAGGTGCTCGATCAAGGGCAGATTGAAGAGGCCGCCGAAGCGGCGGGAGTCTCGCGCGAAGAGGCTTCTTCGAAACTCGCGAGCCTTCTGCCGCAACTCATCGATAAGCTGACTCCCGACGGCAAGTTGCCCGAGGGAGATGCGAT
>JBOIEE010000257.1:0-5935 GCA_050740975.1 Gammaproteobacteria bacterium
AACGAGCGACCAATCTGGCCCGAAACATGGTGACGCGTTGGGGGCTTTCGGACCGCATGGGGCCGTTGGCCTACAGCGAAGACGAAGGGGAGGTTTTCCTAGGACATTCGGTGACCAAACACAAGAACATGTCGGATGAAACCGCCCATTCGATCGATCTAGAGATACGGCGCATCATCGAGGAAAGCTACCAGCGCGCTCAACAACTTCTAAAGGACAATCTACACGTTTTGCATACGATGGCCGAGGCGCTAATAAAATATGAAACGATCGAGAGTGAGCAAATCGACGACATGATGGCGGGCAAGGAGCCCCGTCCGCCAAAGGGATGGAACGAGGAGAACCGGGATAAGTCCTCGGGGGGGAAACCGAGCGTGAAAAAAGCCGATCCGAAGGGACCGATCGGGGACATAGTGGGGGACCAGGTATAGAGTATTCAGGTCACTTCGAGCTATCCTTGGGATCTGCGTTGGTTTTCCTTATAAACCCCCCAATCACATGTTTGATTGGGGGGTTTAGTTTTTTTACTACAGGTCGATAGGTATTAGATAGGTATTATATGTTAAGAGCGCCAGAGCACTGCGAGACTATCAAGTGCGTGCACCGGCGAATGATCGTGCGGGCTATTTAACGCATAAAAGGAAACGGTTTGATGAGTGTAGATCGCAAAATTTTTGGCACCGACGGGGTGCGGGGGGAGGTTGGGTCGTTCCCAGTGACCCCCGATTTTGTGATGAAACTGGGATGGGCCGCCGGTTGCGTGCTCACCCAAGGCCAGGGAGGACGGGTTCTCATTGGGAAAGATACTCGGATCTCTGGCTATATGTTGGAGTCGGCGCTGGAAGCAGGGCTTTCGGCAGCGGGAGTAGATATTTTGCTGCTAGGACCAATGCCAACGCCGGCAATTGCGTACCTTACCCGAACGTTTCGTGCTGATGCGGGGATCGTGATCAGTGCCTCTCACAACCCGTATCAAGACAATGGGATAAAGTTTTTTGCCGGGGATGGCACCAAACTGGCCGATGCCGTGGAAGCGGAAATCGAAGCGGCCCTCGCACAACCCCTAAAGACCGTTCAATCTGGCCTATTGGGTAAAGCACACCGCGTTAATGATGCCGACGGCCGTTACATCGAATTCTGTAAGAGCACCTTCGGGCAGCGGATGCACTTAGATGGGGTGCGAATCGTAGTCGATTGCGCCCACGGCGCGACTTACCATATCGCGCCCAAGGTGTTTGCGGAGCTCGGTGCGGAAGTCGTCACGATCGGAACCAGCCCAGACGGGCTCAATATCAACAAAGATGTCGGTGCAACCAACCCGGAAACTCTGCGTGGTGAGGTGCTGCAGCGTGGGGCGGATATCGGCGTCGCCCTGGATGGCGATGGCGATCGGGTAATTATGGTGGATCACACCGGAGAGGTCGTCGATGGTGACCAGATTCTCTTTATCATAGCGCGACATCGGCAAAGGGCGGCCAATCTGAATGGCGCTGTTGTGGGGACCCAAATGAGCAATTTGGGACTGGAGCAGGCTATCCGTACGCTCGGGCTTGATTTCCGCCGCGCTAAGGTGGGGGACCGCCATATTATGGAAATGCTACAGGAAGGAGGTTGGACTTTGGGCGGCGAATCCTCCGGCCATATCATCTGTCTTGACCTCACCACCACGGGTGACGGTATCGTTTCCGCATTACAGGTTTTGGAAGCCATGGTGCGAACAGATCATAGCTTACACGAACTAAAAGTAGGGGTGGCTAAGTTTCCTCAAGAGTTAGTTAACGTTCGCCTGTCGGGTACCGTCGACGTGGTAGGCCTAAAATCGGTGCAAGACGCCGTGCGCCAGGCAGAGGCTGAATTGGGCGTCTCAGGACGAGTGCTGTTAAGACCCTCCGGTACCGAGCCTTTGGTGAGGATCATGGTGGAAGGAAGGGATGGGAGGCAGGTTAGGCGGTTGGCAACGGACATTGCTACTACAGTTCAGGAGGCCTTGTCAAGCGCTGCGTAATCGTCTCGGGATCCAAAGCCATAGAGCTAACCGCGCCTTATCTCCAGCTTTTTCATCCGGTATCGCAGCGTGCTGGGCTTAACGCCTAAGATAGCTGCGGCGCCGTGGGGGCCTTCGACCACCCATCGGGATTCTTCCAATATACGCCGGATATGTTCGCTCTCCACCGCTGTTATCGTCTGCGCCGTGGGCGGGACCGGCGAGAGATCTTCAACATCGCCCAGCCTCAGCTCGGTCACGCCAATTATGCTGGCGCGGGCCAAAACCGCTGCTCTTTCAATGGTGTTTTGCAGCTCGCGTACGTTGCCCGGCCAGGAGTAGCGCTCAAGCTGAAATACGGCATCGGGCGAGAAGTCCGTCAAGTCTTTACCCAGTTTGCGCCCGAACTGCGCTAAAAAATACCGAGCGAGCGGGAGGATATCTTCGGTTCGGGCACGCAGCGGAGGCACGTTGATCGGAAACACGTTAAGGCGATAGTAGAGATCGGGGCGGAAGGATCCCTCCTTGACCGTGGCCATTAGATCGCGGTTGCTGGCTGTGATCAGGCGCACGTCCACCTTCACCGTTTGAGTACCCCCGACCCGTTCGAACTCCCGCTCTTGCATCACGCGCAGCAGTTTAGCTTGGGCCACCATCGATAGCTCCCCAACCTCGTCCAAAAACAAAGTACCGCCGTGGGACAGTTCAAAGCGGCCTTTGCGCTGGGCGGTCGCCCCGGTAAAGGCTCCCTTCTCATGACCGAAAAGCTCGCTCTCGATGAGCTCGGAGGGCAGTGCCGCACAGTTGAACTTGACCAGTATCTTGTCTTTGCGGCGGCTCAGACTATGTAGGGCGTGGGCGATCAACTCCTTGCCGGTGCCTGTCTCGCCACTCACTAATACCGTGGTATCCCCCGGCGCCACCTGCTGGATCAGGGAGAGAACGGGCTGCATCGCGCAGGCTCGGCTTCGTAGCTCCGAAGGAGCGTATTCCGAATGCAGTGTCTCTTGGAGATAGCTTTCCTCTGAGCGCAGACGCTCGATTTCGGCTGCAGCCCGGCGGCGCTCCGATACATCCCTGAGTATGATGGTGAAAAGCCGCTGCCCGCCCACTACAGCGGGAGAAAAGGTGGCGTCTACAGGAAACTCCTCCCCATCGGCTCTGACGGCAGTCAATCCTTCTGGCGCCCACCGCTGCTGGAGCTCCCTTTCCGAAGCCTGCATGTAGTCCTGCAAAAGATCGCGAAAACGCCTTGATAAAAAGCGATCAAACGGCTGCCCAATAGCCCATTGCGCCGCGCAACGGAACACGCGCTCCGCTGCTTTGTTAAACAGCGTTATGTGGTGCTCGGTGTCTACGGTGATGATGGCATCTGTGGCGGAGGCCAGGATGCTCGTGAGTCGCTGTTCGCTCTGGGCCAGATCGAGAGTCGCCTTTTGGCGCTCCAATTCCGCCGCCGCGCGGGCTGCGAAAATGCGAAACACCGACAGATCCTGAGGCGCTGCCCTCATGGGCTTAGTGTCTAACATGGCCAAATGGCCCATCACTTCGCCCCCCACGTCTTGCAGTGGAACCGCGAGATAGCTTTCTGCTCCCCATTCGGCCAATGCGCTGTCCGCCGGGAACTGCTCCTGCACCGCGTTCCTGTAAAGGCACGTCTGCCCCGCAAGCACCGCCTCGCAGGGAGTACCGTCCAGGTCAAACTCGATGTTGTCCAGGAAGCGGCCATCCCATAAAGCCAGGGTCTGCACCCGGGTCTTAACCTTGGTGAACTTGGCCACAAACGCAAACCGTACGTTTAACGCTTCGGCCAAGCAGCGGACTAAGGCTTGAAAAAACGCCGCGCCGACGGTGGAAGCGGTCCCCTCGTCGATGAGGCGCAACAGACGGTCGGTCTCGCTTTGGGATATCGCAGAATGCACGGCGAACATAATGCCACGTAACCATCCAGCCTTCCTAGCCGCATGTCTTAATATCTTGGGGTAGAGAAAAGCTTGGGTTAAGATCCAATCATTAGGCAAAGTAGTAAGGTTCATTATGCAGCAAGCCCTAAACCAGAAAGGCGTGGAGAGCGCGGATAACCGGCTTATTTGTGGATCCGCCGAGCGTCGCGTGAGTGTGGGCGTTAAGGTCGGGTCGGTGACCATTGGAGGTGGGGCACCTGTCGTCGTGCAGTCCATGACCAACACCGACACCGCCGACGTTATCGCCACGGTTAAGCAAGTTCAGCAACTCGCGGCCGCGGGTTCCGAATTGGTGCGGATCACGGTAAATACAGAAGAGGCGGCAAAACAGGTAGGGCGCATACGCGAGCTGCTGGATGCTGCCGGCTGCCGGGTGCCCTTGATCGGCGATTTTCATTACATCGGTCACAAGCTGCTCGGAAAATACCCGGACTGCGCTGAGGCCCTCGCCAAATACCGCATCAATCCCGGTAACGTCGGTTTCGGCAAAAAGAAAGATGCGCAGTTTGTAAGCATGATAGAAGCGGCGATCCGCTATGCAAAACCGATCCGCATTGGGGTGAATTGGGGCAGTTTGGACGGGGAGTTGATCACGCGTATGATGGACGAGAATGCCCGCTTGCCCGAGCCGCAAGACGCCGCCGCAGTCACCCGCCGAGCATTGATCGCCTCGGCCCTGGAAAGCGCGGCCAGGGCGGAGGAAATCGGGCTGCCGCGGGACAAAATAGTGCTCTCGTGCAAGGTCAGCGGGGTGCAGGAATTGATCGCCGTTTACGGTGATCTCGCCGCGCGTTGCGCCTATGCGCTGCATCTCGGACTGACCGAAGCAGGGATGGGGTCGAAAGGCATCGTCGCCTCCACGGCAGCCATGGCCGTGCTCTTGCAGTACGGGATAGGTGACACCATACGCGTATCTTTGACTCCGGAGCCGGGAGGGGACCGCAGCAAGGAGGTGATCGTGGCCCAGGAGATTCTGCAGACCATGGGGCTGCGCTCGTTTACCCCGCTGGTTACCGCTTGCCCAGGCTGTGGGCGGACCACGAGCACCGTTTTCCAAGAATTGGCAGACAACATACAGGGCTACGTGCGCAGCCAAATGCCCATCTGGCGCCAAAACTATCAGGGTGTGGAGGACATGAGCTTGGCGGTGATGGGATGCGTGGTCAATGGACCCGGTGAAAGCAAGCATGCCGATATCGGGATCAGCCTGCCCGGTACCGGCGAGGCACCTGTAGCCCCGGTCTTTATCGATGGGGAAAAGGCGCTAACCCTGCGCGGCGATAATATCGCCCAGGAGTTTCAGCGCATTGTGGATGACTATGTGGCAAACAAGTACGCCTCCAAGACAGAAAGCGTGCTTTAACAGAATGGTGGCGTAGGGATGCCGGCATGGAGATGAGCCTGAGCCAGCAGCTATTGCGCAGCGGTTCCAAGGGGGGAAGATAGAGAATAAAGGGATTTGCGATCGCGCAGGAGGGGTTAGTTTACGTATACGGCGAGCAGCACATGAACGATACGGTAATACTGCGGCTGGCGAAGATAGAAGATGCTGAGCGCATTGCCCGTATGTCCCGCGACCTCATCGAAGAGGGTTTGGGTTGGTCGTGGATCCCCGCTCGAGTTAAAAACCGCATCCAGGCCCGGGAAACCCTGGTGCTAACCGCCCGAGCCGCCGGCCCTCTGGTCGGCTTTGCGATCATGGAATTCCTGGAAGAGGATGCGCACCTGGCCTTACTTGCCGTCTCCCCGCGCTATCAGCGCTGTGGAATAGGGCATCGGCTGGTGCGGTGGTTGGAAAAATCAGCAGAAGTTGCGGGTATTTCCGTTATTCACCTCGAAGTGCGGGCCGGGAATCTGGCGGCGCACGCCTTCTATCGCTCGCTCGGCTACCGCGAGGTGGGCCTGCTCCCCAGATACTACAGAGCCCAGGAAGCCGCTATCCGCATGATGCGTCAACTGCGGGCGCTGCGATGGTCCGAGCTTTCCA
>JBOIEE010000258.1:0-3716 GCA_050740975.1 Gammaproteobacteria bacterium
GGGCAGACTTAGTCGGCTGGTTTGAGGCCCAGCTCCAGCAGAAGGTTATGCTCGCCTTTTTCATCCCGGGGATCGTTTACTTGGCCGATGCGGTCGGTACCCAGACTGAGACGGTTGTGGTCCGGGGTCTATCAGTTGGGGTCAGGATGGGGCGCATGGTGGGCCGCGAACTGCTAGCAGGCTTGGCCATCGGCCTAACGCTCGGAGTGGTCGCCGGTCCTCTGGTGTGGTGGCGCTGGGGCGATGCAGAGGTGGCGCTGTGCGTGGGGCTGTCCGTCTTCGCCGGCTGCTCCACGGCGACCGTGGCCGCCATGGTACTCCCTTGGCTGTTTGATGCTTTCGGTCGCGACCCGGCCTTTGGTAGTGGCCCCCTGGCCACCGTCATTCAGGACCTCGCATCCATCGTGATCTACTTCGTGATCGCGATGGGGCTGGTGGGATGAGGGAAACAGCCGTCAACCATGGCGTGGAAGACGTTTTGCGACGAGTCTGTATATATTTGCGCGGCAAGCTCACTCAGCCCGTTTGCCCCAGCCATCCCCGGCGCACGCCCCACTTGCCGAGCTCGAGCACCGGGAGGACACTGGCGGCGACGATGATGACAGCGCCCCAATCGGCCAGGCTCAGGGTGTGGGTGCGAAAAACCCCTTGCAGAAATGGTAGATACACGATCAGGCTTAGCAAGAGCAACTCCCACACGATGGCGAGGTTCAGCCAGCCGTTCGCAAACGGCTTGTTGAGCACAGACTGGCGCTCGGAGCGAAAGCCGTAGGCCTTGAAAAACTCGGTGAGCACGAGCGCGACAAAGCTCAAGGTCATGGCGTGCTCCAGCCCTCTCCCTGAGGCGAGCGCCCAGGTGAAAAGCCCGAGGTTAACCACGCTCGACCAGATCCCCCCGGCCAGCATTAGGGTAAGGACCGGCCGGGTGAAAATACCGCGTCGCGGATCGCGTGGCGGCCGGCGCATGAGATCTTCTTCCGGTGGATCGATTGATAGCGCCAGCGCTGGCAGCCCATCGGTCGCGAGATTCACATAGAGGATCTGCACCGCGGTCAAAGGCAGGGGCAGCCCGGCGGCCGCGGCGCCTGCCATCAAACCGATCTCGCCGATATTCGATGACAGCAGAAACATAAGATATTTCTTTATATTACCGAAGATCACCCGACCCTCTTCCACGGCCCCGACGATGGAGGCGAAATTATCGTCGGCCAGCATCATGTCGGCCGCCTCCTTGCTGATATCGGTTCCGGTGAGGCCCATCGCGATCCCGACATCGGCACGCTTCAGTGCCGGTGCATCATTAACCCCATCTCCGGTCATGGCGACGATGCAGCCTCTCTTCTGCCAGGCCTCCACCACCCGGAGCTTATGCTCGGGCGCGACCCGAGCATAGACTTCGATGGCACCCACCTCTTGGGCTAACTCGGCCTCTGACATGGCATCGATTTCAGCACCGCTCACCACCCGGCCGTCCTTCAGGAGGGTTAGCTCGCGCGCCACGGCTTGCGCGGTGAGCGGATGATCACCGGTGATCATGATCGGTTTGATCCCGGCCTGCTCGCAGGTTTGGATGGCGCGTCTCGCCTCCGGGCGCGGAGCATCCATCATCCCGATGAGCCCCAAGAAGACCATATCGTGTTCGGCATCCGCCTTGTCGGCGCTGCGCTTCGAGGCCAGCCCCAACACCCGCAGGCCCTCGGCGGCCATGCCTTTGGCGGCATTTCGGATCCGTTCTACCGCTACCCCGTCGAGTGAACGCTCGCCTTGCGCCGTGAGCGCTTTCACACAAGAATCGAGAATCAGCTCTGGGGCCCCTTTCGAATACGCGATCGCCCCATCTGGGCGTTCATGGATGGTGGTCATGCGCTTGCGCTCGGAGCTAAACTGGATCTCATCCACGCGCGGATAGTTCCGCTCCAGCGCCTCTTTTTCGAGCCCGGCCTTGGCCGCCGCCACGATTAAGGCACCCTCGGTCGGATCGCCTTTGATCGCCCATCGCCCATCGGTCTGTGTAAGTCGTGCATCCGATGCCAGCCCTGCCCCGCGCAGCAACTCGGTGAGCAGAGCGGGGTCTTCGATCGGCTGACCATCACAACAAAACGTGCCCAGGGGCTCATAACCCGTTCCGCTGATCTCGATCCGGCGATCATCGAGAAAAACAGCGCGCGCGGTCATCTCGCCCTTGGTTAAGGTGCCGGTTTTGTCGCAGCAGATCACCGAAGTGCTGCCGAGCGTTTCCACTGTCGACAGATGGCGGATCAGCGCATGATGCTTGACCATGCGCTGTACCCCGATGGCAAGCGAGATCGTCACCACCGCGGGCAGGGCCTCAGGCACCACGGCCACCGCTAAGGCCAGACCGAAGACCAGCATTTCTATGAGCGGCGCTCCGCGCACCAGCGCTACGCTCACGATGAGCGATACCACCACCAAGGCGGCTAGTGCCAGCGCCTTGCCGACCCGGTCCAGGTTCTCCTGCAACGGCGTCTTGCGTGCCTCCACCGCCTCCAATAGACTCCTGATCTTACCCAGCTCGGTGTTCGTGCCGGTGGCGACTACGAGCGCACGTGCCCGGCCGTGCGTGAGCGCTGTGCCCGCGTAGAGCATGTTGCTGCGATCGGCAAGCATCGCTTCCCCCGGCAACTCCTCACTCCGTTTCTCAACAGGCAGAGACTCGCCGGTCAAGGAGGATTCGTCGAGCATCACGTTGATAGCTTCCATCAGCCGCGCGTCCCCAGGGACCCTGTCTCCGGCGGCAAGCAAAAGAACGTCTCCCGGCACCAGCTCCCGCGCCGCGATCTGCTCTTCCTGGCCATCGCGCAAGACGATAGCCGTGGGCGCCGCGAGCTTTTTTAAGGCTGCGATAGCGCGCTCCGCGCGATACTCTTGGAGGAAGCCCAGCAGGATCGCGAAGCAGACGATAACCGCAATCGCAATCGCTTCCACCGGCTGTCCCAGAAAAGCGGAAATCAGGGTGGCGATAAGCAGAATAACAATGAGCAGGTTCTTAAACTGGGAAGCCAGGATCTTCCACGGTGAGACCTGCTGGGCGCTCGGTATCTCATTCGCACCGTGCTGCTCAAAGCGCCGGCAGGCTTCCTGCGTTGAAAGGCCTCCGCGGGAGGTCGCCAAACGCTCGATGATCCGATCCACCGGGAGCGCGTGCCAGGGACTGGTCTGATTTTCCGTCATAATTCGACTTACTTTATGCCCTAAGCCCAACAACGGAGTTCCATTGTTTCAACAAGGCCAAAGGGTACTCGCGAATTTAGGAATGCGGCCTGATCTAAATCAAACACGGCCCGCTACTCATCCATGTCGGACCAATCCACAATAAGCGTTGATTGTTCCCGATGAGCTGCTGCGTCAACGCCGCATAGATCCCGACGCGCTCTCCCCGCAAGCGGCGATTGGACAAAGCAAACGGCGCGCTTGATACAGTGCTTCTCTTTGGTCGTGCTGGTAATCGACCGTCCGAGATGTGTTACCGTCAGCACCTCCCCGCGCAACGCCGTCATCACGTTCACAAAGAGCGCCCTGGACAGACCGCCACCAAGACCTCAAGTTAAGTTAAAGATGTGAAACAGCCCAAGGCTAATCGCGCCGACCTTGATGACCTACGACCTCTACGCCGACTGTAGGCTTGAACGAGCGCTGGGCCTGGGCCAATAATGATAAAGTACTACGCTTCAGCCGTCGTTGGGTCGATCACCGCC
>JBOIEE010000259.1:0-3957 GCA_050740975.1 Gammaproteobacteria bacterium
GGTAGAACAAGGCGGACTGAACGAGACCGATCGCGCGAGCCTGTTCAACATCTTTGCCGAGCAAGACAGGGAGCTGCGTGGTAAGCGCGAAGCGACAACCCAGGAATTCGCAGAGCGCGGGCTAAGCGGCAGCGGGTTGGAGCTTGCCGAGCGCATGATTGCAGATCAGGAAGGGGCCGACAGGGCGGCTATGGAGGGAATAAATGTCGCGGCTCTGGCCCAGCAACGGCGCGACGCCGCCAACCTGCAGGCTGGTGAACTGGCTGGGGACATTCGCACCCAGCAATTCGGGGAGCAAGAGGCGATAGCATCCGCGCAGGACGCCATTAACAAGTTCAACACGCAGAACCAGCAGGCCGTAGAACTAAGCAACGTGGAGAACCAGAGGGACGTGGCGCTGCATAACATCACGCAACAGCAGAAAACCAGCGATCTGAATACGGCCACCGCCAACGCGGCGGCCACCTACAATGTGGGCATTCCGCAACAACAGTACGACAATGCTCTGGCAAAACAAAAGGCCATCGCTGATATTCGAACAAACATGGCGAGGGTACAGAGCGGTCAAGGGGCAGCGGCGGATGAGCTGCAACTGGCAGCCAATAAACAACAGGCGAGCGTTGCGGGTGGCATAGTCCAAGGACTGGGGCAGGCTGTTAGTGACTTTTCTCCCAAAGAAGCCCTTGAAAACAAGAAAGCACTTGATGAGCTTTTCGGCTGGGGGACATCATCTCCGGCTAGTGGGACTACTGCGTTCGGATAAAAGAAATGCCACTTGTTCGTCGAGGACCTTCGACCAGAACCATGGTAAGTCCATAGGCATGCCCATCCGTATGGTGAGCGGGGGGACTAAAGGCACTCCTAATAAGCCGTACGATGAGTTCTCGATACTGCGTAGACCCGGTCACCGTGGGTTTGCAGGAGAAAGGCGGTGTGTCGATACGCCTACGACCCCGCGCATTGCGCGAATTATCGACGATCGGAAAAAAGATAGGTAATGACCTTACCCGGATATAACTTTTGATTCTAGGCGATTCACATAATGAAAACTGAAATTGCAATGATCTGCGCTACAGCGCTGGTAATCACGCTCGCTTGGTCCTGGCAAACACGGTATGAGGTTGAATTGGCTGGAAACAGTGTCGTGGCTTACGATCGGTGGACTGGGCGCCTTGAGGCAACCCTCGTGAATTCTTTGGGGAAATTAGGTGGAGTTTTTCCCTCACGGCCTTTGATTCCCCGCGGATTAAGGGACTAAACGAAGGGGCAACGAAGTGAGTGAACTTGTAAAGTATGACGCCGCTAGGCGTGCGCTTGCGCAATGCGTATCGATAGCGGGCAAAGCGCAGGCTGGGTGAGTTGAGTGCGGGGCTGGAAAAGGCTGAAGCGCATGGTGGTGAAGTATGGCTTCCCAGTGCTGGGAAGCCAAAGCATGAGGTCCTAGCCGAAGCCGGAGTGTCCACATCAGAGGCGCACCGCTGCGCGCAGCCGGGATCCCAAGAGAGGCGGCGCGACGGCGGGCGGGTATTGGGTCGCGCAGCCTTTACTAGTGTCGGCGATCTACCGTGCCTTTCCCGAGATGAAGGTCAACAGCGTCTTTCAGGGATAGATCGCTGTGGGACACCTGCGGGACACTCACCGGCAAAAAACGGCAGTTATCCACAACCGGACACAGTGAACTAGCGAGCTTAAGTCTTTGCGTGGAGTATAGTTGTGTGTTGTGGCCTGTTGGATACGGGTGTCTCTTAATCAGTTGGTTGCAGGTTCGAGTCCTGCACGGCCCATCCAAAATCAATAGCTTACACACATATCCACAGGGGAAAGTTCCACGGTTCCACGTCAGTTCCACGTCTCGTTTTGGGAGGGGCAAAATTTTTTCCACTTTTGCGCACTGGATCACACGCGTATCAGTCTTGTTGGTTGGCGCCCGGAAAGCGGATCACCTCGGCTTTCTGAGGTCGTTTCGGTGGCCCCAGAGCTTTTTGCGCGCGCTTGGAGCGCAGGTAGATCTCGGTGGTCTTGGGCGAGCCGTGGCCAAGCAAGATCTGCGCGTTGAACCCTTGATCGGCGGCATCGGTGGCACTCTTCGCCCGGATATCGCGAAACTGGAAGCTGCGGTTGCCGTCCTTGGCCTTGAGGCGCTGCCACAGGCTCTCGAATCCGTCCACCGTATAGGGCTGGCCGCGGCGGTTGCAGATGAGATACATGCCCCGCACCGGGCGTGCGGCGCGCAGATCCAAGAGGTGCCGGATGACTTCGAGCAGCTCGCCCTCGATCGCGAATGAAAGACGCCGACCGGTGGTCTTCTTTGTCTTCTGGGGCTGCACGTAGAGGGCATGGGCGTCCAGCCAGCACGCACGCTCCTCGGCCTCAACGGGCGGCGCGAGGCGGATGGCGAGCAGATCGCCTAAGCGCAGGGCGGTCAAATAGGCGAGATCCATCACCGCCGCCATCCACTCTGGGGCGACTGCCTGGCGCGCCAGGTATTCCTCATCGTGGATGTAGCGATCGCGAGGGCCCTCCTCGTTGCGTGCTACCAGCTTGCGCAGACAGGGGTTGGAATCCGCTAGGCCCAGGCGCTCCGCCCACGTGTAGATCCGCGACAGCAGCGCCACCTGCCGGTTGGCGGCGATTGGCGAGGGATGGGATTCGAGATAAAGCTGCACTTGCTCCTTGCGGAGACTACGAATGCCCATGGCGCCAAACGCCGCGCGCAGCGGGTTCAGTTGTTTGCGGTATTCGCGGCGAGTCTTGGGGGCGAATTCCTTCACCCGGCGTGCGCCTTGATTTCCCGGCTCATCGCCTAAGAAGGCGCCGGCGAAGCGGGTGAAGAGCCAATCGAGCTTGTTTTGCGGCCCGGCATATTCTGCCTCAATCTCGTAGTAGCGCGCGAGCGATCGCGGATCGTCGAGCCGCCCCAGGGCGATGGTCTTGCGCTTGCCGTCGGGGCCGCGCTCGCTGTCTTGCCAATACAGGTAGCGCCCTTTTTTCTCGATCAGACGGGGAAGCTTTTTGCTAAAATCGGATGTAGCCATGGGACCTCCTTGACAGGTCTTTTGGGTTAGGGTTGGGGGCGCGGGTGTTCGCCTGCGCCCTCGATCCGATTCTATGTTGCCGGCTTGGGCCTCGGCAAGGTGCGCTCCCGCTCCAAGCGCGCGTGGTGGCGTTTTTCGTGGTAGGCGCGTAAGGGGGCGAAGGCGGCCTCCAAATTTGGGCGTTCGCGCTCTTCTGCGTTCGCTTGGCAGAGCTTCTCCCGCACATGCTCCCACAGCACCAGCACCTCGCCGCGGGCGTTTTTCTCATACACGTAGCCGTGGCGCCTAAGCCAACCCTCGATGCGCTGGCGCTGTCCGGCCTCGTAGCCGGTCAGGCGGGTGAGCTCCTCGGGGGAGAGGAACCCCTTGGAGGCTTCGAGGACTGGGGCGTTCAATTAATTTTCTCCGAGTGCACAACGCAAGACAGGCGCCAAGGAGCTGATCCGGCTTTTTGAGCAGATCGCGCGTGGCCTCAATCAAGGCATCGCCGATGGTCTTGGACGGTGGGGCGAGCATCGGCCTCTGGAGTCTTTTACAGCCACCGCCAGCCCCTTGCTGGAGAATAGGGCACGTCCCCCCCCGGCGTGGCTCCCGTAGCCCCTCATCGGCGAGAAATTCGACCGCGGCGCTCACGGCGCTCACGGCGCTCAGTCTCCTCGGGCAACAGATCGTCGTGGAGGTCGAGCTCCGCGTCCTCCACGATCAACGGGACTATTGCAAATACCGTGTGCTCGCGACCAACGTCGATCAATACTGCGATGTAGCATTCGTGTTTGCATAAGGCCAAGACAATTAGCCCATTTTAGACACCCATCGGTAAAAGCAGCTTGGGTTTCATTAACAGCGAGACGAAACCTTCAACACCGCCAAGCCAAATGTTCGAGTCGGCTGACCTTCGCGCTGATAATTACCATAGAGGTAC
>JBOIEE010000260.1:0-7373 GCA_050740975.1 Gammaproteobacteria bacterium
AAAGAATTCCGCGCTGACGAACTCCTTGTTGATGGCGGTAGAGAGCATCGCCCGCCGCATTGCTTTGCGGCGCAAGACCTATCAGGGATAAGCACGGTCGCGCGGACACTGCCACTTGCGAGATGAATCTACGACACTTTTGGTGGCTGCTGGCGGTTCCTGTGTTGGTTGGGATCGTATGGGGGAAACGGAGCGAAGCACCTGTGCGCGCACGCCCGCCGCTTACGCTGTCGGCGGCGATCCAGCAGCTCGATGACCATGGTTTCGCACCTGTGGATGCACCCTGGCGGTTTCAATTCCCGCGCGATCACGGTGGGCACCCAGACTATCGCACTGAATCGTGGCAGTTCGCTGGGCACTTTAAAAACGCCGAGGGAGAGGATTTCGCCTGTCAATTGGCGTTTTTCAGATTGGCGTTGGTTCCCGCTACAGCACCCATGCGCTCCTCCGCTTGGGGCGCTCGGGGGATCTTTCGTGGCCAGCTCACTGTTGTGGACTTCACACGCAAGCGCTTTCACGCCCAAGAGCGCTTGAGCCGCGAGGCCTTAGGGCTAACTGGAACAGGGCCCTCGCGGGTGTGGATCGAAGACTGGAATATGGAGGCCAAAACGCGGCCGGGTGGGGTTCATGAATTCGATCTGAGGGCAAGAAGCAACAAGGTCGGTTTAGAGCTAAACCTACGCAGTGTCAAACCCGCTATCACCCAGGGTGCGGACAGTGGCTCGACTGCGGGCTTTTATGCCTATGTTTTATCTCGACTCGCGG
Source organism: Gammaproteobacteria bacterium (assembly GCA_050740975.1). Classification (GTDB taxonomy): domain Bacteria; phylum Pseudomonadota; class Gammaproteobacteria; order JBOHHR01; family JBOHHR01; genus JBOHHR01. The sequence goes on from JBOIEE010000260.1 coordinate 766, forward strand.
CCCGAGGCGTCCTGCGCATTGGGGATCGCCGTTATGCGGTGCGCGGCCTCGCTTGGCTCGATCGGGCGTGGGGCCTCGTCCCTGTCCCCGATGGGCCTGTGGTTTGGGATCGATTTCTGATCCAGCTCGATGACGGGCGCGAGATCACGGCTTTTAGACTGCGCCGCCGTGACGGCAGCGGCAAACCGATCGTGCGCATGGCCTTGATCGGCCACGACGCCAAGCTTTGGAACCTCGATCAAAGCGAGTTGAGCGTGCAGCCCCAGAGTTATTGGAAAAGCCCTGGGGATGGTGCACCCTACCCGCTGCGGTGGCGCCTTTCGCTCCCCGCTCAAGGGATACGATTGGACCTTGCTCCGCTCATGGAGGAGCAGGAGATAGACTTATCTCTGCGTTACTGGGGCGGTACGGTCCGGATTAATGGTGAGGTGCAGGGCCAGCCCGTGGCCGGGACGGGGTATGCAGAGTTGACGGGCTATGCACCCCGTGACACGTTGTAGCGTAGGAGTAAACTATCCCCTAAGAAACCAGGATTTATGGTGGTTTGCGATGGCGAAACGGCTTGATTGGTGGCGATGGAAGGGAGCTGTGCTGAGCGCACTGTTGTGCCTGTCCTGCTCGCAGCAAACGGGAAAACAGCACCCACAAAGCATCGTCTCGCCACGCTCATCGGTGGGACCTGTAGCGGCGGAAAAGCAGCGCCCGGGGGACCCTGATGCCGGCTACCGGGCGCTCACCAGCGAGCCCATCATCACCTGCGGGATCCCCTATGCGGCCTATAAAAAGACAGCCCGGCCGCCCGCCAAAAATCAGTTACTTCCGGGCCGGGAAGGCGTAAACGCAGAGCTGCCCTACGATCGCACCTACGTGAAAAAGGCGAATGGCGCCGAGCTGGTGGTACCCAATTGCCTTACGTGTCATGCGGGGTTTTTCAACGATCAGCTGATCATCGGACTGGGGAATGAGTCCCTGGACTTTACCGGCGACGCTTCAGCAGCGGCAGAAGCTGTCGGCGCCTATGTCTCTGGCGAAGCAGACACCGCGGAATGGAAAAAATGGGCCGATCGCCTTGCTGCCGTGTCGCCTTATACGCGGACTAACACCGTCGGGCCGAATCCGGCGATTGACCTGACTTGGGCTTTGATCGCGCATCGCGATCGCAAGACCTTGGCCTGGTCCCCAAAACCGCTTTTGCAACCGCCACTCGAATACACCTTGCCAGTCAGCATGCCTCCTTGGTGGCGCATGAAGACGAAACACGCCATGTTCTACACCGCATCCGGTCGTGGCGATCACGCCAGGCACATGATCCTCGGCAGCGTATTCTGTGCCGATAGCGTGGAAGAAGCGCGCGCGGTTGACGCCTATGCGCCCGATATTCGGGCCTATATCGCCGCACTCGATGCGCCGCGCTATCCATTCGCCGTAGACAAAACGCGCGCGCAGTCCGGGCGGCAGGTGTTCGAAGCCAATTGCGCGCGCTGCCATGGTCGCCATGGCGAGAACGGGACTTATCCTAATTTGGTTATTGCGCTGGGAGAGGTTGGCACTGATCCGGCGCTGGCTGCTGCGGGAACGGCGGGTGCAGACGATCGCTTCATGCGCTGGGTCAACGAATCGTTCTATGGCGAGCTCGGCCGTCTGGCTCCGGCTCCCGGCTATAATGCCCCACCGCTCGACGGGGTCTGGGCCACCGCACCTTATTTGCACAACGGCTCCGTACCGAGCCTGGAAGCCTTATTGGATAGCCCCAAACGACCCGCCTATTGGATCCGCTCCTTCCAATCCAGCGACTACAACCAGCAAACTTTGGGTTGGAGCTACACGCACTTAGCCTACGGTAAGCGTGGGGCGAAAAGCCCGGACGAGCGCAAGCGGATCTATGACACCACGCTTCCCGGCTATTCCAATAAAGGACACATTTATGCAGACGCGCTGAGCGTAGGCGAGCGCCTACAGCTCCTGGAATATATCAAGACGCTTTGAGTTCGAAGGGCGGTCGGACGCGCAAACCCCGCCTACCTCAGCGGGGAGAAACCGCGTACAAACAAGATCGGAACAGATGGTTAAGAATCGTAGGGTGGGTTAGGCGCGCACTGGGAAATCTTTCCGGTTGGCACTGACCCGGATGCGCGCCGTAACCCACCATTGCGGCGTCCGGCGGAATCGCGGCTCCAATCGGTGGGTTACGACGCGCACCAACGCCGAGGGAAACCGGATCACTTTGCGGGGTGCGCGTCTAACCCACCCTACGGACCTGGACCGCCGATGGCGCCCACGGCGCTAGCGTAAAGTAGTGCGTCTGCGCACCGCCTTGGCAAGGCGGCGAAGGCAGTCCGCGGTATTTTCCCAGCTCATGCAGGCATCGGTGATGCTTTGGCCATAGGTTAAGGCTTTGCCGGAAACGAGATCCTGGCGACCCGGAACCAGGTGACTTTCCAACATGACGCCCAGGATGCGCGTTTCGCCCTCCGCGATCTGAGCCGCGATCTCTTGGCAAACCAGCACTTGGCGATCGGGGTCTTTGCCACTGTTGGCGTGGCTGCAATCGATGACGACTTGGGGCCTTAATCCCGCTTTTTGCAGCCGCAAAGCGGCCTGCTCAACGCTATCGGCATCGTAATTTGGGCGGCCGTTTCCTCCCCGCAGGATGATGTGGCAGTCGGGATTGCCCTGAGTCGCCAGAATGGCGGAGTGCCCGGATTTGGTGACCCCCAAAAAATGATGCGGATGGGAGGCCGAAATGATGGCATCTAGCGCGATCTGTAGCCCGCCGTCGGTCGCGTTCTTAAAGCCTATGGGGCACGAGAGACCCGAGGCGAGCTCGCGGTGCACTTGACTTTCCGTGGTCCGCGCCCCAATCGCGCCCCAAGCGATCAAGTCCGCGATGTACTGCGGGCTGATAGGGTCCAGGTATTCGGTGCCCGCGGGCACGCTCATGTCCCCTAGGTCAAGCAACAAGCGCCGAGCGAGTCTCAGGCCATCATTGATGCGAAAGCTCCCGTCCAGCCCCGGATCGTTGATCAAGCCCTTCCAACCAACGGTCGTGCGCGGTTTCTCGAAATAAACGCGCATCACCAGAAATAGCTCCGCCTGCAAAGACTGCTTTAAAGAGCGTAAGCGCTCTGCGTACTCTCGCGCCGCTTCCACATCGTGGATGGAACAGGGTCCACTGATCACCAATAAGCGCTTATCTTCCCCGCGCAGTATTCTTTGAATGGTCTCGCGCGCTTGGGACACGGTTTCCGCCGCTTTTTCGGAGACCGGCAACTCATGCAACAGCTCGGATGGCGGGATCACCTCGGTGGCCGAGCGTATTCGCAGATCATCGGTAGGTCGGAGCATTGTTTGGCGCTTAATGTCGGTGGCGAATTCTATTACGGAAGCTCTGAAAAACCCATCCTTGGGATTTTTCAGAGTCGAAAAACGAAAAGCGAATTAATCAGAGCTTCCTTAGCTCACGCTCGCGGGCCTACCCTTCCGGCGATCCACCCGTATGCTAACATGAGCTTGTGATTGGGTATGGACAACCGAAAAAATAAAGGGCGAACATCCACTGTGGCATAGCGTAAGGTCCAGGTCATGAGCGCGGTATCTAGCTTTTGGGACAGTGGGCGCATGGAAGCGATAAAGCGCCTTTTCGCCCCCATCGGGGCCTTGATCAGCTTATCTATCGTCTGCCTTGCGCTTTGGGTCCTGTATCGCACCTTGCACGCGATTCAGCTCACAGACGTAGTGCATCATTTTCGGCAACTGCCGGCCTCTTCGATCCCGCGGGCTGTGTTGGTCACGGCCGCCAGCTACCTCATCGTAACCGGCTATGATGTGGTGGCGCTCAACCATATAGAGCGACCACAGCCTTATCCGCGTGCCGCTTTGGCTGCTTTCCTCGCCTCTGCCTTTGGTAACAACATCGGCTTCGGACTGCTCACCGGAGGATCTGTCCGCTACCGGGTGTATGCACCCGCCGGATTGTCCACCCTGGAAATCGCGGGCGTCACCGCGATGTGTTCCTTTACCTCCATGTTGGGGATGGGATTCGTGTTAGCAGTCTCATTGCTTCTGGGTACAGATGAGCTGGCGGAGAAAGCCTTCCCGGCTTCTTATGTGCTTCGGCAAGCGCTGGGTTCGACCATGCTGGTACTGCTCGCCGCGTACATAGCCTACACGGCTATCCGACCTCTCACCATACGCACTCAAAATTGGTCACTCAAGCTCCCTTCGGCGGACACCGCGTTAACCCAGCTTAGCCTGGCGACCATAGACATTGTGCTCGTTGGAAGCCTGATTTACGTCTTGTTACCGCCCTTCGCCGAGACCAATTTCTTTTCCTTCTTGGGAGTGTTCGCCTTGGCCCTGATCGCGGGCAGCATGAGCAACGTGCCCGGAGGGATAGGGGTGTTCGAAACGGTGTTGCTGGTAGGATTGCCGCATATTCCCCCCGCCGCCCTGCTGGGTTCGATCGTGCTGTTCCGCTGCGTTTATTACTTAGCCCCACTGATGCTCGCTGCCGTTTTGCTCGCGGCTCACGAAATGATTCTGCAGCGTCCTCGCTTGACGAAGTTGCATCTAACCACCCTGGATTGGTTGGCGGAGCTGGGACCCCAGGTCATGGCTATGTTGATTGTCTTCGCCGGTATCGTGTTGCTTTTTTCCGGAGCCATTCCGTCAGTCGATGGGCGTATGGCGGTGCTGAGCTCCTTCGTACCGCTGTGGGTAATCGAGCTTACGCACGTCACCGGCAGCGTCGCTGGAGTGGGGCTGATCGTGCTGGCGCGGGGACTGGCGCGCCGGCTGGCGGCCGCGTATGACTTCACCGCGACCTTGCTTGGCCTCGGGATCATACTGTCCTTAATAAAAGGCTTTGATTATCACGAAGCCATCATCTTGGCACTGATATTGGCCATTCTTCTGCCTACCCGCATGGAGTTTCTCAAAGAAGGTTCCGTGGTTAAGCAAGGGTTTTCCGTGGAGTGGCTTTCGACCCTGACCGCGATCCTGGCGATAACGATCTGGCTGGGTTTGTTCTCCTATAAGGGCGCAGATTATTCGGGCGATCTGTGGCTACGCTTTTCCTACGACGGGGATTATGCGCGCTTTTTGCGCTCTACTTTGGTGGCCGTGCTGGTTGTCACCGCCTTAGTCAGCTTTGCCAAGCTGGCGCGGCCAGAACCACGGCCGCAACCTGCGAGCGAAGGTGAGTTGCAACGCATTCGCGCCATCGTCAAGGAAGAGCCCGACACCCGCGGGAACCTGGCTTTGTTGGGGGACAAGCGCTTGCTGTTCAGCGACAGTGGCAAGGCGTTCATCATGTATCAGGTGCAAGGCCGAAGCTGGGTTTCCTTGGGAGACCCTGTAGGACCCCCCGAGGAGCACGACCAGCTCTTGCTCGCGTATACCAATATGTGCGATCGACACGGCGGCTGGCCGGTTTTCTATCTGGTGGATGCCGACAAGCTGATCCGCTACATCGACCTCGGCCTGTCTCTGGTTAAGCTCGGCGACGAGGCGCGGGTGGAGTTGCAAGGCTTTCGGTTGGAGCACGGGGTAAGCCCTGATCTGCTCCAGGCACATGCGGACTTGTGCCAGCAAGGCGCGCGCTGCGACATCATCAATTCCTACCGAGTGCCGGCGGTGCTCCCGGAGTTAAAGCGTATATCCGATCAATGGCTGGCCAGCACCCAGAGCCGGGAACGGGGATTCGCCAAGGGTTTCTTTGATGCGGATTATGTCTCGAATTTCCCCTGTGCCTTGCTGCGCGTGAACGGCCACATCGCGGCTTTTGCCGTGTTGTGGGCGAGCGCTAATAAAGACGAGTTGGCTCTGGACCTCATGCGCTACGCAACGGACGCGCCCAAGCATGCCCTGGATTTTATGATCATCGAGCTGATATTGGGAGGTTGGAATCGGGGGTACCGCTGGTTCAACCTGGGCACGGCTCCCCTTGCCAGCCTGCAAACGCACCCTTTGGCTCCTTTGTGGCAAAGGGTGGGCAAGCTGATGTTCCGCCAAAGCGAACACTTTCGCGACATCGAAAGCCTGCGCCGCTACGAGGAAAAGCTCAGCCCCGTATGGCGCCCTAAATATCTCGCATCTCCCGGCGGATTGAATACCCCGCGCATCTTGCGTGACGTGGCCAGGCTGATCGCGCGTCCGCCGCTGACGACGAAGGCATTGTCACTGGATCAGCCCGACCCGCAACCCTCATCGTAGCCTTTCTAAACGATAAGCGACCAGCTTGTCGGCTTTCATCATCGGTATTAACAACAGAGTACGTTCCGCGAGATATTCATGGTCCGCAGTTCCCTGCTGCACGGTGAGCAGCACCTCAAACTCGCCATTGGGCCTGATGTGCAAGACCTTACCGGCCATCCAATCGGTCACTAAATAGCCGCCTCTCCCATCCCCTTCCAAACCGTCGAGATTGCCAACCGGCCGCCCGTCTCCGAGGTCGCTTAGGGATCGATCGGCGAGGGAGACACTCTTAAGCCGCCCTCCCCTTTCGGTGCTAAATCCCTCTTTAATCGGTCCCCAGGTGGCAACCAGCAGCCGGCCTCGTTCCACATATAGACCGTTCGGGCCCTCCAACTCCGGGCTGGTCACCCAGG
>JBOIEE010000261.1:0-11618 GCA_050740975.1 Gammaproteobacteria bacterium
AGGGTCGTGGTGCCATGACGCTTGTAGTCGTGGGTCAGCGTTCCCGCACGGCCCTTCTTCAACGGCAACCCAGGCTGGGTTCGGTCCAGGGCCTGAACCTGACTCTTCTCATCACAACACAGCACCATCAGGGGTCCCGCAAAAGTCCCGCAATCGTGGTGCTCAAGCAAAAGCGGGGAACATATGATGCGCCAACAACTTGATCTAGCATTGGATTTTTGGCGCGCCCGGAGGGACTCGAACCCCCGACGCCCAGGTTCGAAGCCTGGTGCTCTATCCAACTGAGCTACGGGCGCGGGTTAATGAACTCTAGTGCCAGCCGTCCTTGGCGAGACGCCTATGGCTCCGGCGATCTCCGGCCCCGCCATCCGTGGCGTGGCGCTCTGCGGGAAATCGGCCCACTGGACCGATTTCTTTTTCCGCCTCGCCCAACTGAGCTACGGGCGCTAGTGCATGACGGGTAGCGTGGACGTCCGTGTTTTTCCCTCGTCCAACTGAGCCCGCGGCCGCTTTTTATCGAGCCATCCTTGGCGGAGACGCTCTGTTTCCGCCTCACGCCGCCTATTCTACTCCTCCACGCGTTTGACGCCGATTACCCTGACTTCGTCTCCTATCCGAATCCGTTTGCCGCTTTCAGAGGAGGGTATGCGGGTATTGACGCTCAAGCGGTAAAAATGGTTAAAGCGCGACCGAGCGGCCCAGGACGGCAGAGTCTCCTCGCGCCGGACGGCAAAGATCTTCTGAAAGTTCGGGTAGGGTTCGCCGGTCGATGGATCGCGACTGGGTACGACGCAGCGCTGGCACGGGTTTATGCCCACCATGCACACCGGCCCCACCGCAAACTCCACTACCGTGCTGGGCTCATGGAACAGGCGATCTTCCCAGAATGGCGGGACGCCTTCGATCTCTAGGTTCGCGCGCAGGCGCAAGCGTAGCTTATCCGGTTGTATACCTTTAAACCAAGCGCTCACCTCGACCAGCGTCGCGCTACTTAAAAGCGTAGGCCCGGAAGCCTCCAGATCATCGGGAAACCCCTTGTGGGAGTTCTCGATGAAGCGCACAGGGAAACCGAAGAAGCCGCTCAACCAGCCTTCCAACTCGGCGCCCTGGGCCTCTATCTGAAAGCGATGTTTAGCGTTTTCCCCCTGGCGATAAAGCGTTACGGTGCGGGTGTCGAGATCAAGTTCCGAGCGCAGCCGGTGAACCTCCTTATTTCGTTTGCCATTCACAAACTTTCCCTCCAGGTCCACCAACGCAAAAACGCGGTCATCAGCCAAGGCCCCGCCTTGCGAAACACTGGCCTGCTCCACAGCCACTCCATCTAAGGACTTGATGGGGTGTAGAGTGATTCGGGCTATCCGAGCCATCTTGTTATGTTGCGTAAGAGTCCCACGCCGTTTGTGCTCGCGCTTTAGCCGTTACTGGCGGCGAGACATATTATATCCGCGAAGCAGGGCGATACTGGGAGTTAATAAGCATTCACCCCAACGGGGTTACTGTTCAACAGAACCTGGGGCTAGTTCCAGGAACAGATCTAAAGCGAGAACGGCTTCTCAGCGTTGTCGCAAAGCCTGGGGCTAGTGTATGCTTTGGCTTTATCCCTCAGCGAGTTAAGTCTTTTTCGAGAATAAGCCATGCAGGAGCGCTACGATCCCGCACAGATAGAATCAAATGTGCAAAGCCGTTGGAGAGCGGCCAACACGTTTCGCGTGCTTGAGCGCACGGACAAGGAAAAATTCTACTGCTTATCGATGTTCCCCTATCCGAGCGGGCGCTTGCACATGGGGCACGTGCGCAACTACACAATCGGGGATGTGATCACCCGTTATCAGCGGATGCGGGGGCGTAACGTGTTGCAACCTATGGGTTGGGATGCTTTCGGATTACCCGCCGAAAACGCCGCGATAGAAAACCGGGTGGCCCCTGCTCGTTGGACATACCACAACATCGAGCACATGAGAACGCAGCTCGAGCGTTTAGGGTATGGCTACGATTGGAGCCGGGAGATCGCGACCTGCCGCCCAGAATACTACCGCTGGGAGCAATGGTTTTTTCTCAAGCTCTTCGAACAGGGGCTGGTATATAAGAAAAAGACGGTGGTGAATTGGGATCCGGTTGATCAGACCGTCTTGGCCAATGAACAAGTCCTCGATGGCAAGGGCTGGCGTTCCGGCGCCGAGGTGGAACGGCGGGCGATCCCGCAATGGTTCTTAGGCATTACGACTTATGCCGATGAGCTGCTGGCCGGCTTAGAGGAATTGCCGGGATGGCCGGAAGCAGTGCGCACCATGCAGCGCAACTGGATCGGACGCTCCGAAGGGGTCGAGGCGGATTTTGAGGTACCGGAATTCGGGGAGCGCTTGCGGATCTTTACCACTCGTCCCGACACCATCATGGGCGCTACCTACATGGCGGTGGCGGCCGAGCACCCGCTCGCTGTGCGGGGAGCCACGAATAATGCCGATCTCGCCGCTTTCCTCGAAGAATGTCGGTTAGGGGGCAGCTCCGAGGAAGCCCTAGAAACCATGGACAAAAAGGGCAGAGCCTTAGGCATCGATGCTGTGCATCCCATCAGCGGTGAAAAAGTCCCTATTTGGGTGGCGAATTTCGTACTCATGGCCTATGGCACGGGCGCGGTTATGGCCGTGCCCGCGCACGATCAACGCGATTTCGAGTTCGCAACCAAATATGGCTTGCCGATCAGGCAGGTTGTCTTTCCCCGCGATGGCCAGAATGCGGACTTGGAGGCCGGAGCCTTTACGGCCAAAGGCGAGTTGCGGTATTGCGGCCCGTTTGATGGCTTGAGCTCTGACCAAGCCTTTGACGCCATCGCGGATTTCCTCGCCAGTGCCGGCAAGGGTACGCGTAAGGTTCACTATAGACTTCGCGATTGGGGCGTTTCCCGGCAGCGCTACTGGGGTTGCCCTATTCCCATCGTCAATTGTGCGCAATGCGGCGAGGTGCCCGTGCCGGAGAGCGATCTGCCCGTCGTATTGCCCGAGGACGTAGCCTTCGAAGGGGTGGGATCGCCATTGAAACGGATGCCGGAATTCTACCGCACCGTGTGCCCGCGCTGTGGTGGGCCTGCCGAGCGCGAGACCGACACGTTCGACACCTTTTTTGAATCGTCCTGGTATTACGCACGCTATTGCTGTGTGGACCGCAAAGACGCGATGCTCGATCAACGAGCCTATTATTGGCTGCCGGTTGATCAGTATATCGGCGGTATCGAGCACGCGGTGTTGCACTTGCTTTATGCGCGGTTTTTTCACCGCTTGCTGCGCGACCAAGGCTTGGTCGGATGCGAAGAGCCGTTCACCCGCTTGCTTACCCAAGGGATGGTGTTGAAGGATGGGGCGAAGATGTCGAAGTCCAAGGGCAACACGGTCGATCCCCAAGCCCTAATCGACAAATATGGCGCCGATACCGTGCGCTTGTTCCTAATGTTCGCGGCACCGCCCGAGCAAAGCCTGGAATGGTCCGATACCGCTGTTGAGGGGGCTCATCGATTCTTGCGTAAGCTGTGGAAGATGACGGCCACCCATGTTTCGCAGTCCGGCGTTACCGGTGAAGAAGCAACGACTCTTCTCACGCCGGCAGAGCAGGCGCTCAAGCGCAAGGTACACCAGACGATTGTCAAGGTCGAAGATGATATGGGACGGCGCTACACGTTTAATACCGCCATAGCGGCGGTCATGGAGCTGTGTAACACCTTGGCCGATGCGCAAGGCCAAGCGGTGCAAAACCGCTTCCTCATGCAAGAGGGCTTGGAGACGGTGGCGCTGTTGTTATCGCCGATTGTTCCTCATATCACCGAGGCGATGTGGCAGGCTTTAGGCCACAGCGGGTTTATTGCCGATGCGTCTTGGCCGAGCGTCGATACCGAGGCCTTAGTGTGTGATACTATACCTATCGTGGTCCAAGTCAACGGCAAAAAACGCGCCGTGGTCGACGTCGCAGCGGATGCTGAGGACGAGCAGGTGACAGCGGCTGCCTTGTCAGAGGACAACATCAGACGGTTTGTGGAAGGGAAACAGGTACGAAAATGCGTGGTGGTTCCCCGGCGTCTAGTCAACATCGTAGTGGGGTGAGCTGGCGAGTGCCCATTGAGGGCTTCCAGGAGCGTGTTTCCTGGACCCTGCTTATAGTGCTGCTGGCCGGTTGCGGCTATCACTTACGCGGTTCAGAGGGGACTTACCGCCTCCAGTTGTCCAAAATTTATGTGAGTTCTCAGGGGGCGGGGACGCTGGCGGCTGCCCTTATCAGCAAACTTCAGGAAAGCGGAGTGACGGTGGCCACCACCCCCGCCGAAGCACAGGCCGTTATCGTGGTGAGCAATGAAGTCTACGATCGTCGCGTGCTGTCGGTAGACCCGGATACCGGCAAGGTGTTGGAATACGAGCTGGGCTATGAAGCCGGATTGACCATAAGCGATCCCAGCGGCCGCACCCTGCTGGAACCGCAGCCGATAAGCTTGATCCGGGACATTACCTTTGACCCCCAAGCCGTTTTGGGTCAGGCTGAAGAAGAGCAGGCGGTACTCAACGACATGCAGCAAGACGCCGCCCAGTCGGTGCTGTTTCGCTTGCAAGCGGTTACCGCCAAAAAGTAACGCGCAGATCGATGCGACTGCGACCGGATCAGCTTCCTTCTCACCTACAGAAGCAAGGACTCAAACCCGGGTACCTGATAAGTGGCGATGAGCCCTTGCAGGTCTTAGAGGCGAGCGACGCCGTACGCCGCGTGGCACGGAAGGAGGGGATTGCTGAGCGTGTGGTTTTGGAAGTCGATCCCGGCTTTGACTGGGCCTCCCTTGCTTATCATGGGGACAGCCTGTCGCTTTTTGCGACCCGCCGGCTCATCGAATTGCGGCTGGGAGAGCGTAAACCCGGACCAGAGGGTGCGCGGGCTTTGCAAGTGTTCTGTGAGCGCCAAGCGAAAAGCGACGTGTTCCTGGTGACCTCGAGCAAGCTGGACACAAGCGCCCAGCAGGGGGCGTGGTTTAAAACCATAGAAGCCCGCGGTATCATCGTGCAGGTATGGCCGGTGCCCGCGAAGGATCTGCCGCCCTGGATAACAAAGCGGCTGGCCGCAAAAGGGGTGGGCGTGACCCCGGAGGCGGCTGAACTGATCGCTCAACGCGTAGAGGGAAACCTATTAGCTGCCAGCCAGGAGTTGGAGACTCTTGTTCTATCCGCGAACGGTAAGCGCATCGGTGTAGAGGAGGTCCTGGCCGTGGTAATAGACTGCGGCCGCTATAACGTGTTCGAATTAGCGGACAACGCCGTTGCGGGAAACCCCATGCGGAGCTTACGGATCTTGCGCGGCTTGCGCGATGAAGGTGCGGAGCCTTTACTGGTCAACTGGGCGCTAGCGCGCGAGTTACGCGTGTTGTGCCGGCTGTGCGCTGCTATCGCCAAAGGTAGGTCGACGGATCAGTTCTTTAAGGAAAGTCAAACGCGCCGCAATAAAATCCCAGGCCTTAAGCAGGCGCTGCGACGGCATACGCTCATTGGCTTGCGCGGGCTCTTGCTTAAAGCGGGCGCTACGGAGCGCGTAATTAAAGGAGCCAGCGCAGGAGATCCCTGGGTGGAGATCACTTGGCTAGTCCTAGGGCTTGCGGGGTCAGGGATCCCGCGACCGATGGCGCGCGATGGACGCGTTTGACGTAAAGACCTATATGCAAGGCCTGGGCGAGCGCGCCAGGGCGGCGGCCGGCGTGATGGCACGCACATCCACGGCGGCAAAGAATCTCGCCTTGTTGCGCGTCGCCGAGATCATCGATAAAGGGGCAGACGCGTTGTTAGCTTCCAACGAGCGAGATCTGCGAGCGAGTGTGGATCTGGACGCCGCCTTGCGCGATCGCTTGGCGCTTAACGAGTCGCGCATCACCGATATGGTCGATGGTTTACGTCAGGTCGCGGCACTGGCGGATCCCATTGGGGAGATCACCGATTTGCGTTATCAGCCTTCCGGGATCCAGGTGGGCGCCATGCGCGTGCCGCTGGGTGTGGTGGGAATCATCTATGAATCGCGTCCCAACGTCACCGCGGACGTGGCGGCGCTGACCGTGAAGTCGGGCAATGCGGTTATCCTGCGGGGTGGATCTGAGGCGATGCACTCCAATTTGGCGATCGCAGAATGCATACACACTGGCTTAATGAATAGTGGATTGCCTGAAGACGCCGTGCAGTTGGTAGAAACCAGCGATCGAGCAGCCGTGGGTGAATTATTGCGCATGAAGGAACACGTGGACGTGATCGTGCCGCGCGGCGGCAAAGGCCTGATCCAGCGCGTTAGCCAAGAGGCTCTGATGCCGGTGCTCAAGCATCTGGATGGCGTGTGCCACGTATACGTCGACGACCGAGCAGATTTGGACAAGGCCATCGCCGTGGCATTCAACGCAAAAACCCAGCGCTATGCCACCTGCAACACCATGGAGACCCTGCTCATTGCGCGCTCGGTGGCGAAACCGACTCTAGAGCGCTTGGCGCCCAGGTATCAAGAAGCAGGGGTTGAGCTTCGCGGCTGCGAGCAAACCCGCGCGCTCGTTCCCGGCGTGTTGGCGGCGACGGAGCAGGACTGGTTTGAGGAATACATAGCGCCTATCCTTGCGATCCGGGTGGTGGAAGGGTTGGATGAGGCGATTGCCCATATCAATCACTATGGATCGCATCACACCGACGCCATCGTGACCGAAGACTTCAGCCGTGCCCGCCGATTTTTGACCGAGGTCGACTCCAGCTCGGTGATGGTGAATGCTTCCACCCGATTTGCCGATGGCTACGAGTACGGACTAGGGGCCGAGGTCGGGATCAGCACCGACAAGTTTCACGCCCGCGGTCCGGTGGGGCTGGAAGGGCTGACCTCAAGAAAATTCGTCGTGCTGGGAGATGGCCATATCAGGACATGAGCAACGATTCGCTGTCGCTTGGTCGAAAGCGTGAGCGCCCTCGGTATTTTGGGGGGAACCTTCAATCCGGTCCACAACGGTCACTTGCGGTTGGCGATAGAAGTGCGCGAAGCGCTTGCGCTGCAAGAGGTGCGTGTGATCCCCTTGCGACACCCGCCGCACCGGCCGACACCCGCCGCATCTGCCCCACAGCGGCTCGCTATGTTAGAAGCGGCCATTCACAACCAGCCTTTTATGCGCCTGGACCGGCGCGAGTTGATGCGCGAGGGCCCCTCTTATACCGTCGACACATTGAGCTCGTTGCGGGCGGAATTGGGTGCGACGCCGTTTTGCCTGATCTTGGGCATGGATGCTTTCCAAGCGCTGCCTGCTTGGCACCGCTGGGAGGCCGTGCTTGACCTCACGCATATCGTGGTGGCTGCAAGGCCTGAAGTCCCCCAAAACATGCCGGGTGAGCTTCGCGCCGTGATGACTTCTCGGCTGGTCGAGGAGCCGCGGGTGCTGAGCGAGTCCCCTGCAGGCAAGATTTTGTTTCAGCACGTCCCGATACTGGATATATCCTCAAGCCGCATCAGAGCGGCTGTGGCGCAGGGCCTCAGCGTGCGCTATTTAGTCCCAGATGAGGTGCTGCGTTTGATCGAGAAACACCGTCTCTACCATGCACGCTGAACGGTTAGCGCAAGTTGTGGTCTCGGCGCTGGAGGAGGTGAAGGCCCAGGACGTACGGGTGCTCGATGTGCGTGGAGTAAGCGCGTTCACCGATTTCATGATCATAGCCACCGGCCGCTCGGATCGGCAGGTGCGCGCCCTGGCGGATAGAGTCGTGATGGAAGCGAAAAAGGAGGGCGTGATGCCGCTGGGCGTGGAAGGCAAAGCCCAGGCGGAATGGATCCTGATCGACTTAGCCGATGTCGTGGTGCATGCGATGCAGCCGGTGACGCGGGATTTCTACAAGCTCGAGAAGCTTTGGGCCGATGTCGAGTGCTTAGTGGCGGGGGCGGAATAAGGGGAACCGAGCAAGCTCTTAGGAGCTATCTTGCAGACTATTGGGGGGCGTTTGATGAAATGATGCGCCCGTTTATTACGTCGCCTTGTGGTTGAGAAAATGGTGCCTCTCTTTCGTGCTACTCTTGAGATAGATGTCCTATTCAGATGAGAGTGAACACGATGAAACAAAGGTGGTGGGTGTTGATTTGGGCGTTTGCGGCTTCCTCGCAAAGCCTGGGGGCTGGCATCTATAAATGGGTGGACGAACAGGGGAAAGTACAGTACACGCAAACTCCCCCGCCGGACAAACCGGCGACGCGCTTTGAGACCCGTCCGGAACCCGTAGATACCGAGGGCGCCTTGGAGAAACTAGAGCAACAAAAAGATAAGTCGGACGCTTTCTTTAAGGAACGCGACACCCAGACCAAGGAGCTGAAGAAATCCGAGCAAGAGGCCGCGAAGCGTAGCGAGCAGTGCGCCCGTGCTCGAGAGAATCTTGCACAGCTTGAGACCATCAACCGCCTCTTTCGCACGGATGAAGCAGGCGATCGGGTTAAGATGACCGAGGAAGAACGCCAGGCCGGGATAACCACGGCGAGGTCGCAAATAAAGGAGTATTGCAACAAGAAAGCGGCAACGAAGTGAATGCAACTGAGCATGCCGTATTGCAACCAGCCCCATGCGAATATCTGAACTACTGCTCCCTACCTTAAGAGAATCAACCGCAGATGCCGAGATCGCCAGCCACCGTCTGATGCTGCGTGCGGGCTTGATCCGCCAAACCGCCGCCGGGATCTATTCTTGGCTCCCGCTGGGGTTGCGGGTGCTGCGCAAGGTCGAGCGCATCATCCGCGAGGAGATGGACAAGGCGGGAGCGCAAGAGGTGTTGTTGCCGGCGGTTCAGCCCGCCGAGCTGTGGCAGGAGTCCGGGCGCTGGGACGCCTACGGTCCCGAGTTGCTGCGGCTGCATGATCGCCATCAGCGCCCTTTTTGCCTGGGGCCTACTCATGAAGAAATTATCACCGACCTGGTCCGCAACGAGATCCGCAGCTACAAGCAACTTCCGGCGAATTTCTACCAGATCCAAACCAAGTTCAGGGACGAGGTGCGACCCCGCTTCGGGATCTTGCGGGCCAGGGAATTTTTGATGAAGGATGCCTATTCATTCCATTTGAACGAGACTTCGCTGCAACAGACGTACGACCGCATGTACCAGGCCTATGCGCGCATCTTTCGGCGCATGGGGCTGGATTTTCGTGCCGTACAAGCGGACAGTGGCAATATCGGCGGCAAGATTTCACACGAGTTTCATGTATTGGCGGATTCCGGCGAAGACCGGATCGCCTTCAGCACCGGCGGTGAGTTTGCGGCTAACGTGGAGTTGGTGCCGGTGCCGCCGCCCCCGGGCGAGAGGCCCGCATCCCAGGAAGATAGGACCACCGTAGACACCCCAGGACAGCACAGCATAGAGGACGTCAGCCGGTTCTTGGGTATCCCGGCCGAACGCTGCGTAAAAACACTGATCGTGGCATCGGAAGACGGCGGGTTAGTAGCCCTGGTGTTGCGTGGGGAGCATGAATTAAACGCCATTAAAGCCCAGAAACTACCCCAAGTCGCAGGCCCTTTGCGTTTCGCCGATAGCACCCAGATCCGGGCTGCGATTGGTTGCGACGTAGGATCGATTGGCCCAGTAGGTCTGTCGATACCGGTGGTCGCCGACCAGACGGCCGCAAAGCTCGCGGATTTCGTATGCGGCGCAAACCAAGACGGCAAGCACTACAGGGGTGTGAACTGGGGACGAGACGTCGCTGAACCCGAGACAGCCGATCTGCGCAAAGTGGTTGAGGGTGACCCCAGCCCGGACGGAACGGGACCACTGAAAATCGCCCGCGGCATAGAGGTCGGACATATTTTCCAACTGGGGCAAAAATACAGCCGCGCGATGCGGGCGATTTGCCTGGACGAAAAGGGTGAGGCCATCACCCTAAGCATGGGGTGTTATGGGATAGGTGTTTCGCGGCTGGTGGCGGCGACCATAGAACAAAATCACGACGACAGGGGCATCATCTGGCCTCAGACCATCGCCCCTTTCCAGATCGTTTTGGCGCCGATCAACATGCGCAAGTCCCAGCGCCTGCAACAAGCCGTGTCCGATCTGTACCAAGAGCTTAGGGCCGCCGGGCTGGAGGTGCTTTGGTATGACCGCGGGGAGAGGGCTGGGGTGATGTTCGCCGATCTCGATCTCATCGGGATCCCACATCGGTTTGTGCTAAGCGATCGCGGGCTCGATGAAGGGCGGTTGGAGTACAAAGGCCGCCGCGATCAAGAGATACAATACCTACCTATCAAACAAGCGCTCGGCTTCATCCAAGAGCGTGTTGCACAGGAGGGATCGTACTAGTTTTTGCGGCGCTCCGCGGGTGATGGCCTAATTTGAGATATCGCGGCTACAGAGGCGCACCTCACGGCCGTCGTTTGATAAAACGAAATCGTTGGACAGGCATTCCAGCTCGATGTCTCGTTTCTGGGTTCGTTGGATATACTAACCGCTCATGCGATAGACTGGCACCAAAGACTCGCCAGGGAACGAGGTGTCAACTATAAATGCGAAGCCGGAGGGTTGCTTCATGGGGAAAGCCAAGTCTATTGCGGCAACGATGTGCACGATCGGCCTCGTTGCATTATCAAGAGGCGTCATCGCGGGCGGTTTTGCGCTTTTCGAGCAGAGCGTCAAAGGCTTGGGCAACGCCTTTGGAGGCAGCGCGGCCGTGGCCGAAGACGCCGCTACGCTCTTCTTCAACCCCGCGGGCCTGACCCGGCTCCACGACAGCGAGCTCGACGCTGCGGGTCATTTGATCATCCCGAGCCTTAGCTTCCAAGACTGCGGCTCACACCTAAACCAAGCCGTCGGCGGCGCACCGATCACAGCTAGCGACGATGGCGACGGCGCCCACCTCGCCCTGATCCCCAATCTGTACTATGCCCATAGCTATGACCAGCGCCTCAAATTCGGAGCCGCGGTGAATGTCCCGTTTGCCTTCTTGACCGATTACGAGGCTGGCTGGCAGGGGCGCTACCATGCGCTGCGCTCCGACGGCATGGCGATCAACCTGAATGCCTCAGCGGCGTATCGGTTCAACGAGCTGTTGTCCCTGGGCGTCGGTTTTAACGCCCAGTACATCGACGCCACCTTCAGCAATGCCCTGGATTTCAGCACCCTGTGCCTGGGTAATCCGGCCTCGGCCCCAGCCTGCCGCGCCTTCGGGCTAACCACCCCGGGTCGCCCGGCCACGGATGGCCACGTGGAGTTCTCCGGAGACGACTGGAGCTATGGCTATAACGTGGGCCTATTGCTGGAGCCCGCGAACACCACGCGGATCGGCCTGCACTATCGCTCCCACATCGAGCATGACATCGGTGGCGAGGCGGACTTCACCGTTCCCGTGCCGGCGTTTGCGGCGGCCAGCGGCGCCTTCCAGGATACCGGCGCCAGCGCCACGTTTGACCTGCCCGACAGTCTGACTTTGAGCGCCTATCATCAGCTCGGTGAGCGCTGGGCGGTGCTGGGCGACATTAACTGGACCCGCTGGGGCCGATTCGATCAGGTGGTGCTGCGCTTCGACAACCCGCGACAGCCACCCCTAGTGACGCCCCAAGACTGGGAGGATACCTTTCGCTACGCCGTAGGGATCACCTACCACCCTGAGGGGCCTGTGAC
>JBOIEE010000262.1:0-10528 GCA_050740975.1 Gammaproteobacteria bacterium
GATCGCAACCTCACGCCCAAGCAGCAGGAGTACGCCACCACCATCCACTCCTCGGGCACCGATCTCCTGACCCTCATCAACGAGATCCTGGATCTGGCCAAGATCGAGTCGGGGCAGATGGAGGTGCAGATCGCGGCGGTGCCGTTCACCAGCCTGCGCGACTACGTCGAGCGAACCTTCCGCGAGCTGGCTGCGGACAAGGGGCTGGGGTTCGTGATCGATCTCGATGAGCACCTGCCGCCGCAGATCTACACCGACTCTCAGCGCCTGCAGCAGATCCTCCGCAACCTCCTCTCCAATGCGTTCAAATTCACCCAACGGGGCCAGGTGCTGCTGCGCCTGGAGCAGGCCCGGGCGGGCTGGAGCGCCGAGCAGGAGGTCTTGAATCGGGCCGAGACCGTGATCGCCTTCATGGTGCGCGATACCGGGATCGGCATCTCCCCGGAGCGCCAGGCGCTGGTGTTCGAAGCCTTCCAGCAGGCCGACGGCACCACCAGCCGCGAGTATGGCGGCACTGGTCTCGGCCTTTCCATAAGCCGCGAGATCGCGGCGCTCTTGGGGGGCGAGATCAGCCTCGCGAGCCGGCTGGGCGAAGGCAGCATCTTCACCTTGTACTTGCCACTCACCTATGTCCGCCCGCTTGAGTCGCTGCGCCTGACGGGCCAGCCCTCGCCCGCCTTGATCCGCCTGCATGAGCCCGCGCAAGCGGCCATGGGGGGTTTGCGCTCGCTTGAGAAGGCCTCCGGCGCCACGCTGGTCCTGGCCGACGAGAAGGTAGCCGATGATCGGGCTCAGATCCGACCGGGAGACCCGGTCCTACTCATCGTCGAGGACGATACCGCCTTCTCCGGGCTGCTTCTCGATCAGGCTCACGCCCACGGCTTCAAAGGGATCGTCGTGTCCTGCGCAACGCCGGCCCTCGATCTCGCTCGCCGCTACCGGCCGGCCGCCATTACGCTGGATATCCGCCTGCCGGACAGCAACGGGCTGATCCTCCTCGACCACCTGAAGCACGACGCGGAGACTCGCCACATCCCGGTGGAGATCATCTCCATCACCGACGAGGCGCCGTATGTGCTGCAGCAGGGGGTGATCCGCTGGATAAGGAAACCACCCAAGCGCGAGGACCTCGAGCAGGCCTTCGCCCGCATCAAGGAGATCACCGATCGTACGCTGAGGCACCTGCTGGTAGTAGCGGACGATGCCGGTGAGCGCCAACGGATCGCGGACATCATCGGAAATAGCGACGTGCAGGTGCAGGCCGTCGCGAGCCCGGAGGAGGGGCTGGAGATCCTAAAAGCCAAGCCCTGGGATTGTGTGGTGGTCGATATGAACCTGCCACGCCCCAGTGGCCTGGGCTTCATCCGTACTGTGCGCGAGCGTCCCGAGCTTCCCCGCCTGCCGATCATCGCCTATGCCCGCAAGGCCCTGACCCGCCGGCAGCGTAGCGAGCTCCAGCGGCTCGGCGACACCCTGGTCATCGACGGGATGAAGTCGGCGGAGCGGCTGCTTTACAAGACCACCCTGCTGCTGCATCGGCCGCAGAGCAGCCTTCCTCCCGCAAAGCAACAAATCTTGGAGCGGCTCCGCCTGTGCGATCCGGACCTTAACGCTAAGAAGGTGCTGGTCGTCGACGATGACGCGCGCAATGTCTTTGCCCTGACCAGCCTGCTCGAGAGTCACCGGATGAACGTGCTCTACGCCGAGAACGCCGTGGATGGTCTAGCACTGCTTGACCAGACGCCGGACATCGACATCGTGCTCATGGACATAATGATGCCGCAGATGGATGGGTTCGAGGCGATACGCCGGCTGCGGCGCGAGGAGCGCTTTAAGCGCTTGCCGATCATCGCCGTCACCGCCAAGGCCATGAAGGGCGATCGCGAGATCTGCCTGGAGGCGGGTGCCTCGGACTACATCGCCAAACCGGTCGACAATCAGGAGCTGCTGTCGCGGGTGCGCGTGTGGTTAAACCAACCGCCAGGGACCTAAGAGTTTGTGAAAAAACCGTCGCGAGCGAAGGGAGGTATACATAAGGATTGTTGCACGCCATCCTTGGCGCGCACCCTGCGGGCCGCCGGTTGCGTTCCCAATCCGCTCCCGGCGGACTGGTCCGAGCACCGCCGGAATGCGAGATCCCGAGTGCTGTAGGTTCATTCATAAACTCTGAGCGCCGCCGTCCAATACCGAGGAAGAGGCATGGAGAGAATCCATCACGACGCCGGGTCGCCGGTGAATATCCTGCTGGTCGATGACCACCACGAGAATCTGCTCGCCCTGGAGACCCTGCTGAGCGATCTCGGACAGAATCTCGTCTTCGCCCAATCGAGCGAGGAGGCCTTGAAGCGGCTGCTAAAAGATGACTTTGCGTTGATGCTGCTCGATGTTCAAATGCCTGAGATCGATGGTTTTGAGATGGCGCGGCTCATCCGCGAGCGCAAGAAGACGCGCGCTCTTCCGATTATTTTCCTCACCGCTGTCTACCTGCATGAGCAGGACAAGCTACACGGATATGAGCTCGGTGCCGTGGATTACATCGTCAAACCCTACGATCCTACGGTGCTGAGGAGCAAGGTACGCACCTTCATCAAGCTCAAGCAACGTGCAGTCAGGCTGCAGAACGAGATCCGCCGGCGCCGGCGCGCGGAAGCCGTGCTGCAGAAGACCAACGAAGCGCTGGAGAGCCGCGTGCGCGAACGCACCGCCGAGCTTGAGGCCGCCAGCCGTGCCAAGGACCAGTTCCTGGCGGCGCTGGCCCACGAGCTGCGTAATCCGCTCGCCCCTATGCTCAACATCGTGGAAGCGCTGCGAGGGCGTGGTCTCGATGACAAGAAACAGGCGCAGTGGGGGCTTGATGTCCTCCAGCGCCAGGTGCAGCACCTCACGCGCCTGGTCGATGATCTGCTGGATGTGGCACGCATCACGCGGGGCGCGATCGAGCTTCGGCGAGAGCCTCTCGCGCTAGCGAAACTGGTGCGCGAGGCGGTGGAGAGCAGCCGGCCTGAGATCGAGGCGAAGCAGCACCAGTTGAGTATCGCTCTACCCGGTGAACCCCTCTGGGTGGAAGCCGATGCCATTCGGCTCAGTCAGGTGTTAGCGAACCTCTTGAACAACGCCGCTAAATATACCGATCCCAAAGGACAAATCGCGCTCGCTGTGACGCACGAGGGAGAGGAGGCCATCATCCGGGTGCGGGACACCGGGATGGGGATCGCAGGCGAGATGCTGCCGCGGGTATTTGATCTATTTGCCCAGGGGGATAGGTCGCTCGATCGCGCGCAAGGGGGACTTGGGATCGGGCTATCGCTGGTCAAGCGCTTAGTGGAGTTGCACGGGGGACGGGTGGCCGCCGCAAGCGCGGGGCCTGGCCAGGGGAGCGAGTTCACCGTGCGCCTGCCGCGGATCCCCGCACCGCCGCCAGCGGCCGCGCTGCAGAGGAAGGTCACTACGGGTCCTGCGGGCTGCCGTTTCCTGGTAGTGGATGATAACGCGGATGGAGCGGAGGGCCTCGCCTTGACTCTGCAGATGGCGGGTCATGAGGCGCAGGTGGCCTATGATGGCCCCTCAGCCTTGACCCTCGCGCGGCAGACACCACCCGATGTCGTGGTCCTCGACATCGGGCTGCCGGGGCTGGATGGCTATGAGGTGACGCGGCGCCTGCGCTCCGAGCTTGGCCTGGTTAAGGCGCGGCTCATCGCCCTGACCGGCTATGGCCAAGACGAGGATCGCCGGCGCTCTCGAGAGGCCGGTTTCGATCACCACCTGGTCAAACCGGCGAGCGGCAAAGAAATCCTCGAGCTACTGGCAATACCGGTTGAAGAGAATGCGGCACCATCTGTGCCCATCGGACCGAAGTGGTAACACGGTGCTAACGCTCAATCGCCGGCTGGGTCTCAGCGAACTTCGGCGAGGATCATCGGTAAAAATTGCTGGTAAGAATGTAAACTTTACAGTGTTCTATGAATATGAATATGTTGTCTTCTCTCAAGATACTCGGTGTCATAGGGTTGGCACTGGCCGTGTCCTCGTGTGCGGCAAGGGATCACTAAGCGCGAGCTTGCGCTTTATTACCAGGAGATCGCCCAATGGATCCAACCGCATCTGCAAGGACGAAAGCGCTTGCCGGACAAACTTACCGGTAAAAATTGTATCTTGATGGTAAATCTTACATGATGGCGGATGCTCTTTCGTAAGCCGCGCACCCCCGCATAGCTTGTGTGACCGTACGCGCGCTGACCAAATCCGCGCTGTCGATTGCTGGCACTCAAGTTGCCTCGCTTGGATGAAAAGGCCAAATGGCCTTTGCGTGCCGAAGGGGTACGCCTGTGTGGGGCGTTATCGCGTTGGCTGAGCGTCCTGGATAAGTCAACAGCCGCTATGTCGAGAGAATCATGAGCTTCGAACTACCTGAACTGCCTTATGCGCTGACCGCCTTAGAACCTTATCTTTCCAAGCAAACCCTGGAATACCATTATGGCAAACACCACAAGGCGTACGTGGATAATCTCAATTCCCTGATCGCCGGCACGCCCTTCGAAGCCATGGATCTAGAGGAAATCATCGTGCAAGCGCCGGGGGGCGAGATTTTCAATAACGCCGCACAGGTGTGGAACCACACCTTTTACTGGGCCTGCCTTAGCCCGGTGGCCGCAGTCGTAGAGCCCGATGGGCTTATACGGGAGGCCATCGATGTGAACTTTGGCTCCGTCCAAGGTTTTAAAGAACGGTATACCGAGGCTGCGGATAGCTTGTTTGGTTCCGGATGGACGTGGTTGGTCAGGAGGGCCGACGGATCATTGGCGATCGAGGCGACGCGCAACGCGGATAATCCCATCAAGCATGGGCAGCTGCCGTTATTGGCCTGCGATGTCTGGGAGCATGCGTATTACATCGACTACCGCAATGCCCGGCCGCGTTACCTGGAAGCCTTCTGGGAACTCGTGAATTGGCGGTTTATGGCGCAAACGTTTACGCGCGCTGAGTGATAGATAGGCACTTGCTACAGGGCCGTGATATGCGGTGCGGAGTTTTTTCCGAGCTTCCTTGGTGTGCCCGTTGAAACGAGGGTCAAACTTTTTTTGAAGAGGAACTATTATGACTGAGCAAAATTACTCTACGATTACGCGCCAAGTGCTCGAGCAGAAATTAAGGACAGACATGCCCAATAACGAAGACCGGGAGCAAGGGTATGCGCTGATCAATGTGCTGAAACCGGAAGCTTTCCAGCAGGAGCACATCCCTGGATCGGATAATGTTCCTCAAGGCAATGAAGCGACCTTCGAACAGCGGTTTTCCAAGCATAAGGAGATCATCGTGTATTGCGCTTCGACGGATTGCCACGCCTCGGACAAGGTAGCCGAAGAACTCGTCAGACGCGGTTTTACCCACGTATTTGATTATGCGGCCGGTCTGAGTGATTGGAAACGCGGCGGAAATCTCGTGGAAACATAGTAGGCGGTAACACCTTTAAGATGCGTGAGATTTTAGGCTTTTGCACCGGGGGGATTTCTAGCCACGCATAAAAAAACAAGGTGCTCTCTATGACTGGATATCTAACATTGGCGCATAAGGCCCGATCGCACGCGGTTTTAAAGAGATCATGACGACGCGCGCGGTCGATGTGGCCATCATAGGGGCGGGCACTGCGGGTTTATCAGCTCGCCGCGAGGCCGCAAAGGCAGGGATCCGTGTGGTACTGATTGAATCGGGGCCGTACGGGACCACTTGTGCGCGTATCGGATGCATGCCCTCAAAGCTTTTCATCGCTGCAGCGGAGATGGCGCATGCGCTAATGGCAGCAGGCGAATTTGGCATAAACATTACGAACGGGGCGCGCGTCGATGGGCGAGCCGTCATGCGCCGCGTGCAGCGCGAGCGAGACCGCTTCGTCAGGGGCGTGCTCGACTCCGTAAAAGAGATCCCGGATAACCAACTTGTGCGCGGCTATGCGCGTTTCGTAGGCCGTAACACCCTGGAAATTGACGACGGCACACGGATCGAAGCGAGGGCGATCGTGATCGCGACCGGTTCCTATCCATCGATCCCGTCCTCATTGCAGCCGGTTCGTGAGCAGGTGCTGGTCAGCGACGATTTATTCGAGTGGCAAGACCTGCCAGCCTCCATAGCGCTGATCGGCGCCGGATCGGTTGGTTTGGAGCTAGGGCAAGCCTTGCATCGGCTGGGCGTACGCACGTGCTTATTCAGCCAAGGGGATAGCATCGGCCCGTTGCACGACCCACTGGTCAACGAAGTCGCCAAAACCATCATCGCCCACGAGTTGCCCCTATTGTTGAACGCGGAAACCGAGTTTGAAGAGGACGGCAATCGTGTGCGCGTGCGTTGGCGAAGCAATGGAGGCGAAGGTGAAGAAAGCTTCCAGCGGATCCTGTCGGCGACTGGCCGGCCGCCCAACCTTGAGCGACTTGACCTTGAGCGGACAGGGCTCGAGTTCGATGAATGCGGATCACCGCGTTTTGATCCCCAAACGATGCAATGCGGAGATACCCCGATTTTCATCGCCGGTGACGTCAACGGGTATCGCCCTCTGTTGCACGAGGCGGCGGATGAAGGGCGCATCGCGGGCATCAACGCAGCCTCCTGGCCGACAGTCCAGGCCAAGACGCGCCGAACCCCTTTGGCCATTGTCTTCACCGATCCTCAGCTCGCTGTTGTGGGCACCGGATTTCCGGGTCTCGATGAGAGCGTCGCCATCGGAAGCGTCGACTACCGCGACCAAGGTCGCGCTCGCGTTATCGGCAAAAACGCCGGCTTGGTCCGCATCTATGCCCGGCGTGAGAGCGGAACCTTGGTGGGTGCCGAGATGGTGGGACCGCGTGTCGAGCACTTGGCACATTTGCTCGCCTGGGCGATACAGAGGGGCTTGACTGCGGCTGACATTCTCGATCTGCCTTTCTACCACCCGACCGTGGAAGAGGGGATCCGCACTGCCCTCCGAGCGCTCTGCTCTGAGCTCAAAACTATGCCTCCAGAGCGCCCTGCGGACCTGGAGTGCGGTCCGGGCAGCTAAAGCGCGAAGCGAACGATTCGACGCCAAGCTCAAGGTTTTGGGTGAGAACGTCGAGCATCACGTCGATAAAGAAGAGAATGAGATGTTCCCTAAGATCCAGCGACTCTTCTCGAACGAGGAGTTGGACCAGATGGGACGGGAGCTGGACGCCGCCAAGACGGGGCGCGGCAAGAAACCGCAAGCTCATTCCCGCGCAAAATGAACGCAGCGTTTAACTAAAGAGGAGCAGTCCATGCCAAGAGGAGACAAATCAAAGTATACCGATAAGCAGAAGCGTCAGGCTGAGCACATCGAGGAAGGCTACCGCGAGCGTGGTGTGCCGGAAGATGAGGCGGAAGCTCGGGCCTGGGCAACCGTTAACAAGATGACCGGCGGCGGCAAGAAGGCCGGTTCCGGTCGCGGCAAGGCCATCAACAAGGCTCCGGCGAGGAAAGGCGGCAGTAAAGGCGGAGCGGCTTCTGCATCACGCTCGGCGGCAGCACGCAGCGCTTCGGCAAAGAAAGCGGCGCAAACCCGGGCACGCAACCAATAGTGGAATGGTAACGATCGCTGCGTTAATCGTTTATGCAACGTTCGCATTGGACGAATTGGTATTAAACGCTGTCATCGAACCAACGCCGGTCTCGTGTAGCGATACCGGCTCAATCCCTAATACAGTTCTGGAGGTCATCATGAAAGAGATTTATACGTTCTTGGCCGTATCGGCATTAAGTGTCGGTATGGCGGCCCCGGTGCTCGCGACAGATGTTGAGGATCAACGCGAAGAGGTGAGGCAACAGAGCCAGGATGTACGAGAAGAGCAGCGGGATGTGCGTGAAGAGCAACAGGACGTGCGGGACGAGCAGCGGGATGTGCCGAAAGAAACGCAGGATGTCAATCCTTCGCCGCCTGCAACTCGGCCAGCAGTTTCGTCAGGGCTGCGATGTCCACCGGCTTGACCAGGTGGGCGTTGAACCCGGCTTCCTCGGAGCGGCGTCGGTCCTCTTCCTGACCCCAACCCGTCAGGGCCACCAGCACCATGCCATTGCCCCACGGCTGTTCGCGGATCTTACGGGCCGTCTCAAAGCCGTTCAATTTCGGAAGACCGATGTCGAGCAGCAGTACGTTGGGCCGGAACACGGCCGCCGCTTCCACCGCCTCAAGGCCGTCGTAAGCGGTGTGCGTCTCGTGGCCGGTCAGCTTGAGCAGCACGGCCAGAGACTCCGCCGAGTCCCGGTTGTCGTCGACCACGAGGATGCGGCGGGCGGTCGTGGGCGTCGACGCGCGGGCGGTCGGCTCGGGCGGCGGCGGTTTGAGCGTTTCCACCAAGATCGGCAGACGCACGGTGAATTCACTTCCCTGACCGACACCGGCGCTGTGGACTGCCACCGTGCCGCCGTGCAGCTCCACCAGGTTCTTCACCAGCGTTAGGCCGATCCCCAGCCCGCTTCTCGAACGCTCCAGCGAGGTATCGACCTGGGTGAACATATCGAAGATCCGGGGAAGCTCCTCGGCGGCGATGCCGATCCCGCTGTCCCGCACTCGAATAACGGCCTCTCCGCTCTCGCGCTCGACCGTGAGCCAAATGCGGCCGCCCTTCTCCGTGAACTTGCCGGCGTTGGTGAGCAGGTTGCCCATCACCTGCGCCAGCCGGATGGGGTCGGCGTTGAGATGCACCGGCTCGGGCGGCAAGGTGACCGTCAGCTCGTGGTCCATGCTCTCGTAGTGCGGACGGGCGGCTTCGATGGCGTGGTGTACGGCGGAGGCCAGCTCGATCCGCCCCCTGCAGAGCTCGATCTTGCCCCGGCTGATGCGGCTTACGTCAAGCAGTTCATCCACCAACCGGACCATCTGGCCGACTTGCCGCTCCATCATCGCGGACGCCGATCGGACGGCCTCCCCGCTGCCGTCCGTGAGCCGCAGAACTTGCAGGCTGTTCCGGATCGGGGCCAGGGGGTTACGCAGCTCATGGGCCAGCATCGCCAGGAACTCGTTCTTGCGGCGGTCGGCTTGGGACAATTCGGCGGCGAGCTTCCGCAACTCGTTCGCCGTCTGCCTTTGCTCATGGATGTCGGTGTTCGAGCCGATCCACATCAGGACTTTGCCTCCGGCGTCCTTCAACGCCACCGCCCGGCTGAGGTGCCAGTGGTACTCGCCGTCCGCACGCCGGAAGCGATGCTCGAACTGGAACCGCTCACCGGTGTCGATGGAGTGCTGCCAGATTCGAACGTTCTCGGCCACGTCGTCGGGGTGGAGGAACTGCGTCCAGCCCCAATCCTTGATCTGCTCGAACGACAGGCCGGTGAACTCGGTCCACTGGGGGTTGAAATAGTCCACGTCGCCATTGGGCTTGGCGGTGAAGATTTTCTGCGGCATGGAGTCCATGATAAACTGTAGCTGCCGCTGGCTCTCCCGCTCCGCTGCTTCCGCTCGCTTGCGCTCGGTGATGTCGCGAAAGCTCCAAACGCGGCCCACGTTCCGCTCATCGACGAACTGGATCCGTGAAAAGCGCTCGAACACTCTGCCATCGGCGAGTTCCAGCAGATCGTAGCTTTCCGGCGGCGAAGCGGCGCAAATGTCGTCAACTCTGGCAACGAATCGGGTGGGATCCTTGAAGTACCCGCAGGTGACTTCCAGCAGGTGCCGGTGTTCCCGCGAGTCAGTGATCGTGCGGGGCAGCCGCCACATCGTCACAAACTTCTCGTTGAAGACCGTCACTTTACCGCCGTTGTCCGTGACCAGAATCCCATGGATTCGAGTGTTGCGCGCATCATCGCGAGAGAGTGGGCGAGTTCTTGCGTCTTGTGCTCCAACGCTTCCTTCGCCCGGACGAGTTCCTCCTCGGCACGCTGTCGTGTAAGGAGAATGCTCTTGGCGTTCTGTAGCGCAACCTCGCGCAGTAGTTGCTCTTCGTCCTGCTCTTTCACCACCCGCCTCCGATTATTCTCGACGCGAGCACCGTGCCTAGCACGCGCGCCCGGATTTTTTCAAACGCCGTGTCGCGACTGGTCGAGGTGTCGTCGCAGAAAGGCGAGAATCCGCAGTCGTCCGTTGTGCCGAGTTGCTCGACGGGAATGAACTTGGCCGCTTCGAGGATGCGGTCGCAGATCTCCTCAGGTGTCTCCACGCGCGGATCGATCGGCGCGACCACGCCGACGAAAATCCGCTGATCCGGCTTCATGTAATCCGGGTCCGTGCCGTCTCGTGTCGCGATTGCCTCAATCAGTGCAAGAGGTCTTGGGATACTCCCGATTGGCTCGGTTGGGATCGTCATACGGAGGACGCCAATTTGTGGGTTTTCGCGCCCGAGCATCGAGATACTCGGGGGCTCCCTCATGCTTCCAGCGTGATCGATTCATTCACCCTCTCCTGCTGAGAGCGGGGACAACGATTCTACCTAGTGTAGTGCTTCGTTTTTCTTGGAACTTAAGCGGCGATTGGCGCGAATGACTTTCTGCAGAATGTCATTGGCCGTGGCTGTCCAGACGAACGGCTTGGGGTGGTAGTTATGCATGGCGATAT
>JBOIEE010000263.1:0-3759 GCA_050740975.1 Gammaproteobacteria bacterium
CGATCATTTACTACGGAGACGAGATCGGGATGGGAGATAATATTTTCCTGGGCGATCGCAACGGCGTGCGTACCCCGATGCAATGGAGTCCGGATCGCAACGGCGGTTTCTCCCAAGTCGATCCACAGCGGCTCTACCTGCCTCCCATCATGGATCCCGTGTACGGTTATCAGGCCGTCAATGTCGAGGCGCAGCGGCGCGATCCGTCGTCGCTGCTCAATTGGATGCGGCGTCTGCTCGCCGTGCGCAAGGCGCACAAGAGCTTCGGGCGCGGGACGTTGCATTTTTGCTACCCGGGAAATCGCAAAATCCTCGCCTATCTGAGGGAGTTTGAAGGTGAGACCGTCCTATGCGTTGCCAACCTGGCACGTTCGGCGCAACCGGTGGAGCTGGATCTCGCGGCCTATCAAGGCCGGGTCCCGGTGGAGATGCTCGGGAGGACATCTTTCCCCCCGATCGGCGCTCTGCCTTATCTATTAACCCTGCCGGGCTATGGTTTTTACTGGTTTCGCTTGGCTGAAGAGGCCGAAGCGCCCCCTTGGCACAAGGATCTGCCCCCGCCCCATGAGCTTCCAGTTATCGTGCTATTTTCCGGCTGGCGTAGCTTCTTTCCGGAGCAGGTCGAACCCGCGCGGCGGGCGATGGCAGAGAAGCTACGCCGGGCGTTGGAGAGGGAGATCCTTCCCGGTTTCATCGCCGGCCAACGCTGGTTCGCGGCGAAGGGAGAGCACATCGAGCGGGTCGAAGTGCGCGAGCACGCGCATTGGTCGAAAGACCGGGATCATTGGCTCCTGACTCGGATCGATATCCAGCTTGCCAGTCTTGCGCAGCAGAGCTATTTCTTGCCCCTGGCCATTGCTTGGGAAAGTGAAGAGCAAGGACCCGCGCTCGCGCCCTACGTGCTGGCTAAGGTGCGCCAGCAGGCCCGCGTCGGAATGCTGTGTGATGCGCTGGCCGATCCTGCTTTCTGCGAAGCCTTGGTCGCCGCCATGGGACAGAATGTCGAGCTGCCTTGGGGTCAAGGGCGTCTCAGGTTCTCTTGCACCGCGGCCTTTGGGGTGCTCGCCGGGGACACGGCCTTGCGCGAGATCAGGCTTCCGGCCATGGCTGGGACCAACACCACCGCGATCTTAGGGGAACGGTTGTTCTTGAAAATCTACCGCCGCCTGCAAAGCGGTACCAGCATGGAGCTGGAGATTGGACGCTTTCTAACCGAGATCTCCCCGTTTGCCCATGTGGCTCCGTTGGCAGGTGCGGTGGAGTACCAGGACGCCGATGGGAAAAGCTATACTCTTGGCTTATTGCAAGGCGCGGTCGCTAATCAAGGAGACGCCTGGACCTACACGCTCGATTATCTGGAGCGTTATCTCGAGGGCGCTCGATTACAAGCTCCCGAAACGGGCGCGGCCCAGTTTGAGGAAGTTCACGGTCCGTATTTGCTGATGATGCGCACCTTGGGCCGCCGGACCGGCGAGCTCCACCAGGCGTTCGCTAAACCGAGTGGGGATAGTGGGTTCGATCCGGAACCGATCCAGCGCTCGCATGTCCGCGCTTGGGGCGCGCGCGTTCGCGCCGACCTCCTCGCTACACTCAAGCTGCTGCGACGCCATCGCGCGCTCGTACCCGAATCGCTGCACGCCGAGTGCGGCTCGCTTTTCGAGGCCCGGAAAGGGCTCGTCGATCACATCGCGACCTTGGCGCGTAGCGTTCCAAACGCAGTCAAGACTCGCTATCACGGCGATTACCATCTCCGGAAAGTGCTGCTGGCGGAGAACCACTTTATCATCGTCGATTTCGAGGGCGAGCCGGCGCGCCCGGTGCAGGAGCGGCGGGCCAAGCACTCGCCGTTGCGCGACGTGGCGGGTATGTTGCGCTCGTTTGACTACGCGGCGCAAGCGGTGCTCAAGCGCCTCGCGGCGGATGATGCCGAGGACGCGGGTCTGCTTGGCCGTCTGGCTGAGGTTTGGGAAGGGAGCGCGAAAGACGCATTCTTAGCGGGATATAAAGCGGGGATAGAGGGTTGTCCATCATATCCCACTGTTCCCGAGCACGCGGATGCCTTGATCGATCTCTTTACGCTGGAAAAAGTCCTCTATGAGCTCCGCTACGAGCTTGAGAACCGAGCGGAGTGGATTGATATTCCGCTGCGTGGTTTACTCAGACTGGTGCGCGACGGTGCTAGGGAGGGAACGAAAGCACTCAAACTTCGTTAGATCCGGTCCTGTAATTTGTCAACGCCCTCCTGCCTCGCACAGTGGTTACAGCAGAAGGTCTTGTCATTCGCTTCGAGCCCATGGCCGATGATCCGGCAATCGCAGTGCGCGCACCTCGGCGCGAGCGCGTGGATGGCGCACTCGAAGCTATCAAACACGTGCGTCTTGCCTTCTATGATGACTTCAAAACTCTTGTCGTAGACGTTACGACAGACTTCGCATTCAACCATTTTGATCGCTCCGGATGTTGGTGAATGGCGCTTCCTATCTCCAGGTAATCCACTGTGGGCGCCACGTAGCGGGATCCACTCAACCGGTTCTGCCACGAGGAGTCGACGAGCTTATCTGCAGCGCAGTCTCGAAGCATGTTGATAAACCCGCGCCGCCACGCTGTAATATCGTGTTTCCTGAGCACTTGCATGTTGCTTTCCCAGCGTCGCCGGCGTTCGGTCATAGGCATCTCTATGGCTTTCGCGATACTCTCTGCCACGTTCTCGATGTCGTAGGGATTGACCAGTAGTGCATCCTTCAACTCACGGGCCGCCCCGGCAAACTTGGATAACACCAAAGCCCCTGGATCACCGGGGTCTTGTGCGGCGGTGAATTCTTTTGCCACCAGGTTCATGCCGTCCTGCAGCGAGGTGATTAAGCCAACCCCGCTTAAGGCAAGAAACCCAAGCACGGTGGATCTGGCAAATCCCTTATTGACGTAACGCAATGGTACCCAGTCGTAATCCGAGTAGCGGCCGTTTATCTCTCCCGCCAAGGCTTCTAGGGAACGGCGCAGCTCTTGGTACTGCAGCACATCGGCTCTCGAGGGTTCGGCGATCTGCATGAATACGACCTGTCCGTGGTAATGGGGGTAGCGCTCTAACAGGCGTTCGTAAGCCCGAAAGCGCTCCACCAGTCCCTTGGTGTAATCGAGGCGGTCGACTCCCGTGATGAGCGTGCGGCTGGACAAGCTCCTGAGCAGGCGTCGCCCATAGATCGCGGTCCGCCCTCTCGCCGCTTGGTTCATCACTTCCTCGACATCGATTCCGATGGGGAATACACCGGTGTGGGTGCGTGCCCCGTGCAGCGACACCGCACCGGGGTGGATCCTCGCGCCGAGCCCATCTTCGGCCGCGTGTAGAAACGCCTTCAGGTCTAGTTCCGTTTGAAATCCTAAGAGATCGTAGGCGCAGAGCCAGCGCAACAAATCCTCATGTCCGGGCAGGGTTCGCAAAACCTCATAGGGCGGGAACGGGATATGAAGAAAAAACCCAATGGGCTGGTGAACCTTGAGTCGCCGCAGCTCAGAGGCTAGGGGGATGAGGTGGTAGTCATGGGCCCAAATGATGTCCTCGGCTTTAAGCAGTGAGGTCAGCCGTCTGGCGAGCTGCTTATTGACCCGTTCATAGGCCAGCAGGTCTTGGCGTTGGAACTCGACCCTGTGCAGCTGGGTATGAAACAAGGGCCAAAGCACGCGGTTGGCATAACCCCGATAGTACCCGCGATAATCGTGCGCCGACAAAGGCACGGTTGCAAACGCGATCCCATCCTGTTC
>JBOIEE010000264.1:0-5502 GCA_050740975.1 Gammaproteobacteria bacterium
CTTTGGTAACCCTCTTGGTGTTCTTCTTGGTCGGTATCGCACCGGCGGCTAAGGCAGATATCTATAAATACATTGACAAATACGGGCGTGTGCATCTGACGGATAAGCCCGCGCACACGGGTTACAGGCTTTTGGTCAAGACCTTTCGGTCCGCGGCACGATTGCATAACCGGCGTTCCGCCGGGATCGGCCCCAACAAGAAAGATCGCGCTCGCTTCTCGCCGCTGATCGCTAATGCGGCGCACCGGTACCAGCTTCCGGATGCCTTGTTGCATGCGGTGATCACGGCGGAATCGGCGTACAACCCCCTAGCCGTCTCGCACAAGGGCGCTGTGGGCTTGATGCAACTGATGCCCGATACCGCGCGCCGTTACGGGGTGAGGAACTTAACAGACCCGATGGCCAATCTGCAGGGCGGTTCACGGTATCTTCGCGACTTGCTGCGGTTGTTCAAGCAAAATCTTCGGCTCGCGCTCGCGGCCTATAATGCCGGAGAGAACGCGGTGATCCGGCATGGCTATAAAATCCCGCCCTACCAAGAGACTCAGCTCTACGTAGAGAAGGTGCTGCAGTATTACCGGCAGTACCAAGCGGTGCTTTAGCGGCTTGGGGCGGAGCAAGGGGACTGCCAGCGCGTTTCCGCGGTTGAGGCGGTAAGGGGTGCCCATTATTCGTCCGTTACGCATCCCTCGGCGGCGTTTTTTACGCTTTTAATGTATTTATACAGCGTCCCTCGCTTTGCTTTGTAGGGAGGGGGTGTCCATATACGGCGGCGGGCCTGCAGTTCGGCTTCCGAGAGGGCTACATCGAGCCGATTCGTGCATGCGTTTAAGGTGATGCGATCGCCATCCTGGAGCAACGCAATCGGGCCGCCTTCCTGCGCTTCGGGCACCACGTGACCGACGATAAACCCGTGCGAGCCGCCGGAAAAGCGCCCATCGGTGACCATAGCGACATCGGCGCCCAAACCGGCGCCCATGATGGCAGAGGTGGGGGTGAGCATCTCGGGCATGCCAGGGCCGCCCTTGGGCCCTTCATAGCGAATGACAATCACATCTCCCTTGGCGATGCGCTTGTTTTCTAAGGCGGCGAGCATCTGTTCCTCGGAGTCAAAGACCCGAGCCGGCCCGCTGAACTGCTCGCCTTCTTTTCCGGTGATCTTGGCGACGGCGCCACCCGGGGCCAAATTGCCTATGAGGATCTGAATGTGCCCCCTCGCGTTGATCGGCCGCTCTAGCGGGTGGATAATGTCTTGCCCTTGGGCGAGGTTTGGCACGGCCTCCAGGTTCGCCGCTAGAGTATCCCCGGTTACCGTCAAGCAATCGCCGTTCAGCAGACCGTGCTCCAGCAGATACTTCATCACCCCCGGGGTGCCGCCCGCGTCGTGTAAATCCTCCATGACATATCGGCCGCTGGGTTTAAGATCAGCAAGATAAGGGGTGCGGTCACTTACCTTTTGGAAGTCGTCTAACGTTAGGGTAACGCCCACGGCCCGCGCGATTGCGATTAAATGCAGTACCGCGTTGGTCGAACCGCCTAAAGCGGTGACCAAGACCATGGCGTTCTCGAAGGCCGCACGAGTCATAATATCTGCAGGCTTAATATCCCGTTGCAACAGCTCGCGGATCGCGCTTCCCGCTCTCAAGCACTCGTCCAATTTTTGCGGATCTTCGGCCGGGGTAGAGGAGCTATACGGCAGTGACATGCCCAGAACCTCGATGGCTGATGCCATGGTATTCGCGGTGTACATGCCGCCGCACGCGCCCGGCCCGGGACAAGCGCGTTTGAGGATATCCACACGAGTGGTATCATCGATGCGCCCCGCGATAAACTCCCCATAGCTTTGAAACGCGGAGATAATATCAAGTTTTTGGCGATCGAGCTTGCCGGCCCGGATGGTGCCCCCATAGATCATGAGCGCGGGGCGGTTAAGGCGTCCCATAGCCATCAGGCACCCCGGCATGTTTTTATCGCATCCGGGGATAGAGATATTGGCGTCATACCACTGAGCGGACATGACGGTTTCAATGGAATCGGCGATCAGGTCCCGTGACTGTAAAGAGTAACTCATCCCTTCGGTGCCCATAGAGATCGCATCGCTCACGCCTATGGTATTAAACCGCATCCCGATCAGGCCCGCTGCCGTGACCCCTTCCTTTACTTTTTCCGCCAGTTGTAGCAGGTGCATGTTACAGGTGTTACCCTCGTACCACATGCTGGCGATCCCGATTTGCGGCTTATCCAGGTCGGTCTCGGTGAGCCCAACCCCATACAGCATCGCTTGCGAGGCGCCCTGCGATCGCGGCTGGGTGATATGCGCGCTGAAACGATTGAGCTTATGCGGCATCGGTGATCCTCCCGGCTACGGAAAAGGGCCGGTAGAATACACCATAAACGGATCTCGAGCAGTATCGTCAGCAGGAAAAACCGAGCCATACCTGTTACTCAGCCGTTTCGGATGAAATCAAAACGCCTACTACCACTGGCAGAAATGTTGGGGCAACTGGTCGCCACTCCCTCGATCAGCAGCGTGAACCCCTCCCTGGACCAAAGCAATCGAGCTGTGGTGGATGTGTTGGCCGCCTGGTTTTCCGAGCTGGGCTTTACGGTGGAGCTATTGCCTGTCTCAGCTTATCCGGAAAAGGTCAATCTGATCGCGAGATGGCTAGGGAGATCACGTTCGGGCGGGCTGGTGCTTTCGGGTCACACCGATACGGTGCCCTATGATGAAAGTGACTGGTCTGATGACCCTTTTATGCTTACGGATCGGGAAGGTCGTTGGTACGGTTTGGGCACCTCCGATATGAAGTGTTTCTTCGCCTTAGTCCTCGATGCGTTGCGCGATATCGATAGAGCGAGCCTAAGGCGGCCGCTGACCGTTCTCGCTACCGCCGATGAAGAGAGTTCCATGAATGGCGCGCGTACGTTGATCGACGCAGGATTGGAGCTCGGCGAATACGCCCTGATTGGTGAACCGACATCCCTTATCCCCATTTACAAGCATAAAGGTGTAATGATGGAAGCCATTCGTGTCCAAGGACGCGCCGGGCACGCGAGTGATCCAGCCCTGGGAAATAACGCCATCGAGGGCATGCACCGGGTTATGAGCGAGCTTGTCGCATGGCGGGAGGAACTGGGCAGAAGGTTTCGAGACGAAAGCTTTGCGGTTGCGGTTCCAACGATGAATTTCGGTGTCATTCGCGGGGGAGACAACCCCAACCGTATCTGTGCGAACTGCGAATTGCAGCTTGATCTGCGGCTGTTACCTGGCATGGAGCCGACGGCGATCCGCGGCAAGCTCCATGAAGTCGTATCCAGAGGTATCGCCGCCAGCGGACTTAAGGTGGAGCTCAGCTCTTTGTTTCAGCCTATTCCTCCGTTTCAGGGTAAACGCTCGTCGAAGCTCGTAGCCTTAACGGCCCAACTGAGCGGCCAGGCTCCGGGGACGGTCGCCTTTGCGACGGAAGCCCCATTTTTGAGCGCACTGGGCATGGAAACGGTGGTGTGTGGGCCAGGCGATATCGACCAGGCGCATCAAGCCGATGAGTATGTACGCAAAGACCGTGTGCTTGCCATGCGCGCTATCGTGCGCGACCTGATTCATCACTTCTGTCTGTCGCACCCACGCCGTGCAGACTGAGGAGCAACAGTTTGTCGCCTGGTGCCGTAGTGCTTCGCCGTATATTCGTGTGCACCGGGGGGCCACCTTCGTCATTTATTTCGGCGGGGAGGTCGCGAGCAGGTCCGGTTTTTCCAGCCTGCTGCACGACATTGCTTTACTCGCGAGCATCGGGGTGCGAATCGTTGTGGTCCACGGTGCCAGACCTCAGATAGAGGCGGGCTTGCGTCGTACCAGCTCTACACCGCACGTCCACAGAGGTTTGCGCGTCACCGATGCGCAAGCACTGGAGTGCGCCAAAGCCGCGGTTGGAGCGCTTCGAGTGGAAATAGAGGCGCTTTTTTCAATGGGTCCCACGGCTTCACGCCCGCATGTTGCATCGGGCAATTTTGTCATCGCCCGCCCGCTCGGGGTATGCAATGGAGTCGATTATCTCTTCACCGGCGAAGTTCGCCGGATCGACGGGGAAGGGATCCAGTCGCATCTGGAGAACGGTGAAATCGTGTTGCTCTCGCCGCTCGGCTATTCCCCTTCGGGCGAGGTGTTCAACCTCAGCGCGCTAGAAGTAGCGGGATCCATTGCCGTCGCATTATGCGCGACCAAGCTCATCCTACTGGTGGAAAAGCCTGGAATAAGCGATGCGCAGGGTGGGCTTTTGCGCCAACTCACCCCGAGCGAGGCGGAACGCCAACTGGCGCTGGATACAGAGGAATCCTCAGAGTTGCGATGCGCAGTAAGAAGCTGCCGCGCAGGCGTACGTCGGGTGCACCTCGTGGATAGCCGGGTCGATGGTTCTCTATTGTTGGAGCTATTCACCCGCGATGGCTCGGGCACAATGGTAAGCGCCACCCCCTACGATCAAATGCGGGCAGCCACTGTAGACGACGTTGCCGGGGTTTTGGAGCTGATCGCGCCCTTGGAAGAGCAGGGGATATTGGTGCGTCGCTCACGGGAAAAGTTGGAACTGGAGATTGGACATTTCACCGTGCTTGTCCGCGATCAAAGCATTATCGGCTGCGCGGCTCTCTATCCCTATCCCCAACAGGCGTTAGGCGAGCTTGCCTGCCTGGTAGTGCATCCCGATTACCGCAACGCCGGGCACGCGGACGAACTGCTCAGCGCCTTGATGCGTCAGGCCAAGGAGGCTAATTTAAAGGGGCTTTTCGTTCTAACCACTCAGGCGAACGATTGGTTTATGGAGCGTGGGTTTATCGAGTCACGGCTCGAAGATCTTCCTCTTGAGCGCCAGGGGTTGTACAACTACCAGCGCAGTTCTAAGATATTTATGAGGACCCTTTGAGGCCAATCCAGCTTTTCATGAATGCCGCCGCCGCTGCGCTCTGTGACCAAAAATCGACACGGGCTTGGCAGGTATAGCCTATTATTTACTATCCCCCAGAGCACTAAGAAAGTGAGGTAAGCGATGGTCGAGGATACAGTTGCGACAGAGAACGGCGAGGTGGCGTTGCGAAAATGGGGCGAGCATGCCGCTCCAATGCTCATGAATTGGCGCCAGCGAACGGCCGCCGCCTCGGAAGGGCACTACAAGCTTGCTACCGGCTTGAGGAGGAAGAACCTCGCGCTGGGGGTTCCTGTCGTGGTCTTCTCCAGCGTCGTCGGTACCAGCCTGTTCACCAGCCTGGCTGACCCCGAGGCCGTTACTCCGATGTTCAAAATTGCCACCGGTTCGATCAGCATAGTAGCCGCGATCCTCGCCGCGCTGCAGAATTTTCTTCGCTTCGGGGAGCGCGCGGAGAGGCACGTGATTGCCGCCGACTGGTATGCGGCGGTGCGCCGTGACATCGAGCAGACGCTCGCCCTCTCGCCCGAGCAGCGGGGAAAGCCGGAGGAGCGCTTCAACCATATCCGCAAGGAGATGAGCA